>CAZWGG010000138.1:0-10252 GCA_964633305.1 uncultured Bacteroidales bacterium | reverse complement strand
CATTATTCTTCACCATATATTCCACATCTATTCCCCTTTTTTTCAAAGCTTCTACCATTTGATCCGATTCATTTTTATTAACCCTGGGATCATTTGCCCCTTGGGCAATAAGTAAAGGAGAGACAATCTTATCAGCTTGAAAAACAGGAGACACTTCTGCCAGTATAATACTATCTTTAACAGGGTCTCCAATCATTTCATACATCATTTTCCTGTAGACTTCCCAATAGGGAGGAATAGTATTCATAAAAGAAAACATATTGGAAACACCAACATAATCAATCCCACATGCATATAATTCAGGTGTTAACGTTAACCCTGTCAGTGTTGCATAACCTCCATAACTCCCTCCGTATATAGCTATTCTATTTTTGTCCGCTATTCTCTGTTTTATTAACCATTGTACTCCGTCTGTTATATCGTCTTGCATTGTCCTTCCCCATTGTTTAAACGATTTTTCCCAAAATTCTTTTCCATAACCTGTTGATCCCCTGTAATTCATTTGGAAAACTGCGTATCCCCTGTTAGCTAAAAACTGTACTTCAGGATTAAATCCCCAATAATCTCTGGCCCAAGGGCCTCCATGCGGATTTACAACTACGGGTAGATTTTTACTTGTAGAATAAACTGGCAAGGTAAGATAACCATTAATTGTTAAGCCATCTCTAGATGTATATTTAACAGGCTTCATATTAGCAAGATAGTCTTCGTTTAGCCAAGGACTTATCTCATGAACTTTTTCAAGCTTATCTGTCTCTTTATCATAGAAATAGTACGCTCCACGCGAACGGTCACTGAAGGTTCTGATCAAGAATTTATCCTCATTTTTGTTACTATTTGCAATAGCTATTTCATATTGTCCTAAATCTTTCTTAAGCCGGTTAAACAAATCTTCAGTTTCCTTATCAAAAAAATATTGTTCCCTTTTATATGTATAATATACAGAGTAGGTTATAACTTTTCGTTTACGTGAATAATTAAGGTATTCTACATCTACCTTGTCGTGTTTAAAGAGTGTGTCTATTTCAGTAGCTGTTTGTGGATCAAAAATAACAATCTCCATTTTGTCTCTTCCAAGGTTAGATGATGCATATAGTTTTTTATTATCGAAAGTGAAAAAAAGAGGATCAAAAGTCTCTTTGAACGATGTTGTCATAAGTGGCCTAAAATTTTCTTGTTCATTATCACGGTAAAGATATGTAGTATTTACCCCATCAGTTATAGAATAAGCAACTCTTAATTTTCCATCATGATCTGTCATCCATTCTACAATTGTTCCTGGATTTTTATAAAGCATTTCCAATTCACCTGTTTCAATGTTTAACCTATAAGGATCAAATACTTGCTTATTTCTTTTATTCAAACCGATAATGATGTACTCGGGGATATCTTCAAGATCATCTATTACGGTGGTTCTTACATTTTCATAATCAGTAAGGCAAATCAAATTACTTCCATCAATATTTACTCCATATAACTTGAAATTTTCATTACCACCATCATCTTTAAGATACAATATTCTTTTATTGTTTGCCCAAAAATATTGATTTATATCCCTGTCTGTTTCCCATGTGATTTGGGTGGCAGTATCTTCTCCTATTTTTTGGATAAATATATTCATTCGTTTTTCATATGGTGCTGTATATGAATAATAAGTCCCATCTGGAGATATTCTGAAATAGGTTTTTTCCGGATTTTTAAAAAAGTCTTCCAAAGAAATTAACGGAACATTTTTTTGCTTGTTTGAACAAGATAAAAAACTCATAATCAATGTGATAATAATTAGTAGATTGTTAATACTTGATTTCATAGCTTTATTTTTCGTTTTAGAATAGTTATTGAAGATAAAAGTATTTCATTATTTTTTAATTTTCAAGAATTAGTGATCGCAGGATTAAAGATAGTATACTTTTTTTATTCTATTTAATATAATAGTTTTGCTTTTTCTCGATTTCAATTATTTTTTTCGAAAATGCCCTATGAATTCAAAGGAATATGGAGGAAAATTTGAAAAACTAGATACACAGCTTGAAGGCGATCTTTATTATGATAATACTTCAAGGCTGCTTTATTCTACAGATGCCTCTGCATACAGGGAGAAACCATTGGCTGTAGCAAGACCTAAATCAGCTAATGATATTAAAAAATTAATTACGTTTGCCCATGATAATCAAATTAGCCTTATTCCCAGAACAGCTGGGACTTCTTTGGCAGGGCAGGTTGTGGGTAATGGAATTATTGTTGATGTTTCTAAATATTTCACAAATATACTGGAAGTAAATCAGCAGGAACGGTGGGTAAGGTTACAACCCGGAGTAGTACTTGATGAGTTGAACCTGTATTTAAGAGACTATGGCTTGTTTTTTGGTCCTGAAACCTCTACAGCTAACCGATGTATGATAGGTGGCATGATTGGAAATAATGCCTGTGGGGCACATTCACTCATATATGGAAGTACCAGGGAACATTTATTAAGTGTAAAAGCAATACTAAGTGATGGAAGTGAAGTTGAATTTGGAGAATTAACTACAAAAGAGTTTTTTGAAAAGACAAATGGTGATACACTTGAAAATAGAATTTACGCCAATATTTCTAAAATACTGTTAAATAAAGAAAATCAGGAAGAAATAAGGCGGGAATATCCCGATTTATCTGTTAAACGCAGAAACAATGGTTATGCAATTGATTTGTTGCTTGAAACAGATCCTTTTACAGGAAATGGGAAACTTTTTAATTTTTGCAAATTAATAGCAGGTTCCGAAGGCACTCTGGCCTTTGTTACAGAAATAAAGTTGGATATTGTTCCTTTGCCCCCGGCATGCAAGGCATTAATCTGTGTACATTTTACATCACTTGAAGATGCTTTAAAGGCCAATCTTATAGCATTAAAACATAATCCTGGTGCCATTGAGCTAATGGACAAATTTATTCTTGAGTGTACTAAAGCCAATATTGAACAAAGAAAAAACCGTTTTTTTATAAATGGAGATCCGGAAGCTATTTTAATTATTGAATTTGCACGTGAATCGTTCAATGAAATTGAAACAATAAAAGCTAATCTTGAAAAAGATATACGCAATGCAGGATATGGTTACTATTTTCCATTGATAACAGGTGATGAAATTAACAAGGTTTGGAAACTGAGAAAGGCTGGATTGGGAGTTTTATCAAATATTCCGGGCGACGCAAAGCCTGTATCGGTAATTGAAGATACAGCGGTTAAACCCGAAGTTTTGCCTGAATATATACATGATTTTAAGGAAATATTAAAAAAATATAACCTTAATTGTGTGTTTCATGCTCATATAGCAACAGGAGAACTTCACTTACGTCCTGTGCTAAACCTTAAGTACCCTTCCCATGTTAGGTTGTTTCACAGCATTGCTGCTGAAGTGGCTCAATTAGTAAAAAAATATAAAGGATCATTAAGCGGGGAACATGGTGATGGCAGGTTACGTGGTGAATTTATTCCACTTATGGTAGGTAAAAAGAACTATGCCTTATTGAAACAAATAAAACAAACATGGGATCACCAACATATATTCAACAAGGGGAAAATTGTGGATACCCCGCCTATGAATACTTCTCTTAGATATGTCCCAGGTAAAGAAACCAAACGGTTTGATACAGTTTTTGATTATTCCTCAACCCAAGGTTTTATGAGGCTGGTTGAAATGTGTAATGGTTCGGGCGATTGCAGGAAATCGCACCTTGCGGGGGGAACTATGTGTCCCAGTTATATGGCTACAAAAGATGAAGATACTACAACACGCGCCAGGGCTAACATGTTAAGGGAGATTTTAACGAACTCCACTAAGAAAAATCCGTTTGATAATAAAGAGCTTTATAAGGTTCTCGATTTATGTCTTTCTTGTAAAGGATGTAAATCAGAATGCCCATCGAATGTTGATATGGCAAAATTGAAAGCCGAATTTTTACAACATTACTATGATTCAAACGGTATTCCTTTACGAACACGCTTAATCGCGTACATTACAACAATTAATAAGATTGTCTCCATATGGCCTGGAATTTACAATTGGTTTAATCAAAATAAGTTGTTTTCATCTTTTTTCAAAAAAATTGTTGGATTTGCCAATGAAAGAAATATGCCTGTTCTACAGAGGCATACATTACGACGATGGTTGAGAAAGAATTTAGAAAACCTTAATAACATGGTTCGTAATCCGAAAAGTACAGTTTACTTGTTTGTAGATGAGTTTACCAATTTTAATGACGTTCCGATAGGAATTACAACTGTAAAATTACTTACGAGGCTTGGATATTTTGTAAAGGTTGTCGGGCATTATGAAAGTGGAAGAACTTTTATTTCAAAGGGATTAATACGTAAAGCTAAAAAGCTGGCTATTAACAATGTAACTATTTATAAAAGCTTTATTAATGAGAACTCACCGCTGTTGGGAATTGAACCTTCTGCAATTCTTACTTTTAAAGATGAATATCCGGACCTTGTTGGTTCAGATTTAAAGAAAGAAGCTGAAAAACTTGCTAAAAATGTTTTTAGTATTGATGAGTTTCTGGCCACCCAGTTCGAAAAAGGTGAAATTAACAAAGATATTTTTGTCTCGGCACATAAGGAAATAAAATTACACGGGCATTGTCATCAAAAATCTGTAGTATCAACATCTGCAACAAAGACCATGCTTTCCATCCCTGAAAATTACAGAGTAGAAGAAATAAAATCGGGATGTTGCGGAATGGCAGGGTCATTTGGTTTTGAAAAAGAACACTATGAGTTATCGATGAGGGTAGGGGAGTTGGTACTATTTCCCGAAGTCAGGAAATCTTCTGATGATACAATCATTTCGGCGCCGGGCACAAGTTGCCGGCACCAGATAAAAGACGGTACCGGAAGAACAGCCCTACACCCGGTTGAGGTGTTATTTTATGCATTAAAATAGTAAATTATTGAATTAAAATTTCTGAATCTTTTTTTTCTCAATAATTAATATGGTACTAATTATTAGTGCAGTAAGGCATATAAACAGAATATCAAATGTAATCCAATTTGTCCAGGGAATCAAGTATGTTCCAATCACTTTGCCAAGCGGATAAAAAAACAGGTACGCCTCCCAAAAATATACCTACGGTAATATGCAAAAAAACTGCTATCCAAAATAAATTAGCAAATCTTGAAAAATTATCTTTTAATGTCCATTTCGACAATAAAAAGACAACAGGATATAGCAATAACAAGAACCATACAGTATGTGTTCAGCTTGACAGTCTGCCTTGTAATGACATATGTGGCCACAATATATCGGGTAATATTCCCCCAAGTGCAATTAATACCAATTGTTTGTTATTGATTAATTTGTTTCTGTTTGTTTTTATCTTTATTAAATCAACTGTGGCAATGGCCACAACTGGAAGGCATACATGAGTTCCTAAATACATTTTAAGATAGTAATATTCTCAAAGAGCAAAATTATTTATAATTCAAATTAATCCTCCGCTACCGGCAAAGTAAAATAAAACTTACTGCCTTTTCCTTCTTCACTTTCAAACCATAATTTACCTTTATTTCGTTCAACAAAATTTTTGCAGAGTTTTAACCCTATACCGCTACCTATCTCATTGGCTGTTCCGCGGGTTGTTAAAAATTCGGTTTCTTCAAGAATTTTATTCTTATCTTGTTTTTTAATACCTTTCCCATAATCTTTTACAGACAACTCCACAAAATCTTTTTTTCTGGATGCATCTATTTCAATTTTGCTGTTTTTGTGTGAGAATTTCAATGCATTGTTTAACAGGTTCCTATATATTGTCGTTGTCATCTCAATATCTGCAATTACAGTGAGGTTTTTTTCAGTATTTATTTGAATAACGATGCTTTTTCTGTCGGCGCTTATTTTTAGAAAATGGTTAACATTTATTATAATATCATTTATATCAAAAACAACCGATTCATGTTCTATACCCTGCATTTCATTTTTTGCCCATGTTAAGAGATTATTCAGCACGTTATAAATCTCCTCGGTATTTTTTTTCATATCGGCAATACCCTCCATCAAGTCTTCTTTGGTTAAGTTGTTATTTGAATTTAATATAACTTCCAATAATAATTTAAAACTTGCCAGTGGACTTCGAAGGTCATGTGAAATAATAGAAAAAACCCTGTCTTTTACAGCATTAATAGATTCTAACTCTTTATTTTGTTCCTTCAGAAGTCTTCTTGCACGTTCAAGTTCGAGGTGTGTTCTTACCCGTGCAAGAAGTTCTTCTTTCCTGAATGGTTTTGTTAAATAATCAACCCCGCCTTTTTTGAAGCCTTCAACAATATCTTCGGCTTCTGCTTTTGCAGTAAGAAATATAATAGGAATACTTCTGGTATTTGCCTTTGACTTGAGATTTTCACAAACTTCAAAACCATCTATTCCAGGCATCATAACATCTAGCAAAACTAAAGAAGGCACGGTTTTTTCCGCAATTTCTATAGCTTTATACCCATCTTGGGCAACAGATACCCTGTATCCTTTTTCATGAAGAATAGTACCCAATACCTGGAGATTTTTATTGTTATCATCTACGATAAGTATGTTCTCTTTTTGCAAGTTCCGGTTCTCCATTTATTAAATTATTTTTGTTGTTATCAGCTCAGTTTTCTTTTGCATGTAGTACCAGCTTATCAAATTCAAATAGCAGGTATTTCATTTTTTCAACATCAAAAGCTTGTATGCTATCCAAAAGCATATTCGAATAATTTTGAAGCGAGGTAATATTATTATTTAAAGCAATATCTTTTAAGTAATTAGCAAACTCTTCTATTTCAAATACTAACAGGTTTTCTTTAAGCGATTCTAAGTTTTTGAGATACTTGGAGTCCAGCTTATTGAATAGCATTTTACGTTGACTTTCATCTAATCCGGCAAACAAATCATCTTTATTTACCGTATTGATAATTTTGGTTTCTTTATGTGAAATGTGTTTTTTTAGTTCATTTATTATTTGCGACTTTTTAGCCGGCTTTGGTAATAGACCATTAAAATATTTTTTTGACATTCTATTGTTAAAATTAATTACAGAAGCAGTGTAGGCAATAATCGGGATATCTTTAAACTGGTCTTTTTCCCTTATCAACCTGGTTGTTTGAATACCATCTAATTCGGGCATTCTAATATCCATTATTATTAGATTAGGTTTGCATGTTCGAAGTATGTCCAATGCTTTTTTTCCATTTTCTGCTTCTTTAAAATTAAATTTATAGTTGTCAAGCAAGGTTTTAATAGCTTCGATATTAGTCTTTACATCATCAACTATCAGAATTGTTGCTTTATTAAAAATAACATTAGTTTCAATGTCTTCTGTTAAATGATCAATCGCTTCTGTATCGGAAATTTGAACTTTTGGTAGCCTTACCACAAATATGCTTCCCTTGTTTTTAGTACTGTTTACAATAATTTCACCTTCCATTTTTTCAACAAGCCTTTTGCAAATGGCCAAACCTAAACCTGTACCCCCGTATACCCGGGTATTTTGACCACTTTGTTGCATAAATGCATCGAAAATAACTGCCTGTTGGTCACTACTGATACCTATTCCTGTGTCTTCAACTGAAATTTTTAAGTCCACGTTTTTACTTTTTTCGTCAACATTGCCGTCAACAGCAATTTTTATATATCCTTTATGAGTAAATTTTACGGCATTTCCAACCAGGTTTAACAATATCTGTCTTAATCTTACCTCATCTAACATTACAACAGAAGGGATGTGTTTTTCAATTTCTGTTTTTATAGAGATTCCCTTTTCTTCAGCTTTTTGTTGAAAAATTTGATGTATTTCCTGTATAACGGAAATAAGATGTACCGGTTCTGAGATAATCTCAAGTCTGTTTGCTTCAATTTTTGACAAGTCGAGTATATCATTTATCAATGAGAATAAAACCTGTGCGCTGGAATATATGGTTTCTAACAAGTTTTTATGTTGAGGGTGTGTAATTTTATCAAGTAATGATTCGGAAAATCCTAAGATGGCATTTAAAGGAGTGCGGATTTCATGGCTCATATTAGCAAGAAATTCACTTTTAGCCTGGTTAGCATGATCGGCTTTTAATCTTGCTTCTTTAAGCTGTTCTTCCGTAAGCTTGTTTTGTGTGATATCTTTTATTAATGTTATTACTTTTGATACCTTTCCATTTTCGTCTAAAACAGGACTTTTTCTTATTTCAACAATGGTGGTACTATTTAACTGCATTTCTTCATAGAAAATCTCTTCTCCGGTTTTTAAAACCACTATATAGTCGCTTAAGCCAAAACCTTTTAGTTGTTTTGAATATAACTCAACCGAGTTGCCAAGTGTCGGTTCTTTAATTCCAAGTTTGTTATTTAATTCTTTTAATGCTTTATTTTCAAGAATTATTATTAACTCCTTATCTACAACAAAAACGGCATCAGCCATTGCATTAAATGATGAAAAATATAATTTCTTGGAACGAAGAATTTGTTTTTCATAATATTCTTTACTTCTTATTTCTTTAGAAAGCTCTCTGTTCAGGCTGGTAAGCTTAGCTTCTTTTTCTTTCAGTTCTTTGATATATAAATATTTATATAAAGCAATCTGAATGGTGAGTTCCAGTTCATTAATGTTTATGGGTTTAGTAAGAAAACCGTATGACCCCGAAGATTTTATTTTATCTAAAATTTCATTTTTTTTAATTGCTGTAAGAAATACAACCGGAATATCTGACTTTGAGTTTATTTGCCTGGCAGCTTCCAATCCATTAATATTTCCCGGAAGTTGAATGTCCATAATAACCAGGTCAGGTTTATCGTGTAAAGCTATTGAAATTGCTTCGTTTCCATTGTATGCACCTTTACACACCTTGTATCCTATTTTTATAAGATGATCCCTAAGAAATTCATTTACTGTTTTACTATCGTCAACTATAAGTATTTTGTAATCGCGAGGATTAATCATTATATATTATCCTGGTTATGTTATTATGTTAAATACCCGGTATTTTTTTAAACTACAAACAGGAACCAAATCATCTATAGCAAAGATATTGAGTTTGAGTGGATATATTATACATTGTCGTTTAGTGTATAAAATCATTCACTACTTTACTTAAAATTAGTGAAAAAAGTTTAAAAATTGACTAATTCAGGTAAATAAAAAAATACAATCTGAAGAAACTGATACAAAGCGGTTAAGGCGTCTTCAGGAAAAGACATTCCTATACCTCTACCCAACAATTTGTTATGCTAATATAATAATCCTCTTCTCAGAGTCAATTTTCTTTTATTTCAAGCTGATAATCGGGCACACCAGCTTTATTATCCTATACCTAAAACTGATTTCTTGTTATATTGGGTACCAGTATTTTTCTCAATCCACAATAAGATATGACAGAATTTCTGTCATTGGTTGGCAATTAACTGTTAATCTGTACGACACAAAAAAATGTCATTAGCAGAAAATATTCCGGCATATTAAATTCGTTTTCATGTATTCCAATCTAACAATCCTTTATTTTTAAAGGGCTTTTGTGTATTTACGATTGATTTCTTATTATACTAAAATAGACAAGCGAATACTTTTTTAATTATATTTCTTCGCTTTTTGTTCCTCTTAGTGACATAATATCCCTGTCGAAAAGATACATATTGGATTCGCCAACCAGGTTTAATTTATCAAGTATTTCCTGTACTTGTGCTTCTTCTTCTATCTGCTCTGTCACAAACCACTGTATCCAATTGTGGCTTGTATAATCTTTTTCTTCAATACAAGTAGCAACTATTTCATTTATTGATTGACTAATAAATTGCTCGTGTTTGAGTATTTCTTCAAACATTTTTGTTACTGATTTTTGATGTACAGGCGGTTCGTTAAATGAGGGAACAATCGCTTGTCCGCCTCTTTCGTTAATGTAACCTATTAATTTAAGCATGTGTAAGCGTTCTTCATCTGCCTGGGCATATAGCCATTGGGCAATACCACTGTATCCTGATACTTCGGCCCATGAAGCCATGGCCAGGTAAAGATTTGAGGAATATCCTTCTTTTTCCACCTGGACATTTAATATACTTTCAATTTTTTTGTTTAGCATAGTTTTGATATTTTAAGTTTGGTTATTATTTGGGAAAACATATAAAAAGAGCTATGAATACAATCCCAAGCTTGGTGGGAGTGAATTCGGGCGAGAAAAGGTACATGATAATTATGCAGAATGATAAAGAGATCAGGCCCACCGGAGGCTTTTGGACCAATTATGCTACTTTTAGGATGAAAG
>CAZWGG010000137.1:5888-10253 GCA_964633305.1 uncultured Bacteroidales bacterium | reverse complement strand
CTCCGATGGCCCTGGTTACAGTTGGTATTATTATTTGGATACAAAGAGTGAGGTATAAAGAATTAATAGAAACTCATTAATTGCAATATGATGGAAAACCTGGTAAATATTTTCGTTAAGTCGGTTTTTATTGACAACATGATTTTCGCCTATTTTCTAGGTATGTGTTCTTACCTGGCCGTATCAAAAACAGTAAAAACATCAGTAGGTTTGGGAATAGCAGTGATTTTTGTTCTTGGTTTTACAGTTCCGGTAAATTACCTCATTGAAAATTATATACTTAAAGAGGGGGCCTTAACCTGGATAAGCAAGGACCTTGCTGATGTTGACCTTGGCTTTTTGTCGTTTATTATGTTTATAGCTGTTATTGCCTCAATGGTGCAATTGGTTGAAATGGTTGTTGAAAAGTTCTCTTCTTCTTTATATAACTCGCTTGGAATTTTTCTTCCACTGATAGCTGTAAATTGTGCAATTCTTGGTGGCGCCCTTTTTATGCAGGAACGTGAATACAATTCAATAGCAGAAGCCACGGCATTCGGACTAGGATCGGGAGTTGGCTGGTTTTTGGCTATTGTAGGTATTGCAGCAATTAGGGAAAAAATCAGGTATTCTAATGTTCCTCCCCCATTACGCGGTTTAGGAATTACTTTTATTATAACCGGGCTTATGGGCATTGCATTTATGAGTTTCATGGGTATTAAATTATAAACATTTTTAACTATTTTATAACAAGAAAGAAATGGTTGTTCTTACGTCACAGGCAGGAATTATCCTGATTAGCATAACAGTTTTTCTGGTAATTATATTGGCACTGGTTGCAATTTTGCTATATGTAAGAAAGAAACTTACTCCCCAGGGTGAAGTTATTGTTAACATAAATGATGAAAAAGAAATGAAGATTGAACCGGGTTCAACGATCTTAACAGCCCTTTCAAACAATTCAATTTTTTTGCCATCAGCTTGTGGCGGAGGAGGTACCTGCGGTTTGTGTAAGTGCCAGGTATTGGAAGGTGGAGGATCAATTCTTCCTACAGAAACGGGCTTTTTTACCAGGAAAGAGCAACAGGATAACTGGCGTTTAGGTTGCCAGGTTAAGATAAGGCAAGATATAAAAATAAACGTGCCTGAAGAAGTGATGGGAATAAAAAAATGGGAATGTGAAGTTATTTCAAATAAAAATGTAGCTACGTTTATCAAGGAATTTGTTGTAAAACTTCCCGAAGGTGAAACACTCGAATTTAAGTCTGGTGGTTATATTCAAATCGATGTGCCAAAATACGAAATGTCTTTCAGGGATATTGATGTAGAACCCCAATTCAGGGATGAATGGGATAAATATAACATGTGGGACCTTAAAATGAAGAACACCGAAGAAACATTCAGGGCTTACTCTATGGCAAACCACCCGGCTGAAGGAAATATAATTATGCTGAATATACGAATAGCCACTCCCCCTTGGGATAGATCAAAAGGGTGTTTTGAGAATGTACCCCCGGGAATATGTTCTTCATTTATATTTTCCAGGAAACCTGGTGACAAAGTTAGTATTTCAGGCCCGTATGGTGAATTTTTTATAAAAGATACCGATCGGGAAATGGTTTATATTGGTGGTGGTGCAGGAATGGCCCCTCTTCGTTCACACCTTTTTCATCTTTTTCAAACGGAAAAGTCAAACAGAAAGGTATCATACTGGTACGGCGCCAGGTCAAAACGCGAAATTTTTTATGAAGATCATTTCAGGAAAATAGAAAAGAAATATTCAAATTTTAAGTTTAACATAGCCCTTTCCGAACCATTAAAAGAAGATAACTGGAATGGGTATACCGGTTTTATACACCAGGTACTTTATGATGAATATTTGAGTAAGCACGAAGAACCCGAAGAAATTGAATACTACCTTTGTGGCCCTCCGATGATGAATGATGCCGTGCAAAAAATGCTTTACAATCTGGGGGTACCTGAGGAAATGATCGCATATGACGATTTTGGGGGGTAGTTCCTATTCTTTAGAAATATTTCACTACTTTACAAAAAATATGAAAAAGAGTATTCTAAAACCAGCAATAATCTTAATAACTCTTTTTACAATATTCCTCCTAAGTCGTGGACGCTTTAGAAATGAATATATAAAAATTGCAGGTTTTACACAAGGAACATCTTACCACATAACCTATGAAGACCGTCATAGAATTAACCTGAAACCCGAAATTGATTCGTTACTGGCAGATTTCGACCAATCATTATCAACATATATTCCTTCATCAATTATTTCCAGGGTTAACCTAAATGAACCGGATGTTAAGGTGGATAAACTTTTTACTACCGTTTTTGACAAAGCGTATGAAGTATATCAAAACACTAGTGGTGCCTTCGATATAACCATTGCTCCTATTGCCAATGTATGGGGATTTGGTTTCACAGAAAAAGCCGATGTTGACAGTGCTATGATTGACAGCCTTCTTCAATACATAGGTATGAACAAAGTTAGGCTTAAAAATAGCAAGGTAGTTAAGACCTGTCCCCAGGTAATGCTTAATGTTAATGCTATTGCCCAAGGCTATTCGGTAGATATAATATCTACATATCTCGAAAAAAAAGGCATACATAATTACCTGGTAGAAATTGGAGGAGAAATCAAGGCAAAAGGTAAAAATCCAACAAATAAATGGTGGAGAGTGGGAGTCGACAAACCGGTTGATAACAACCTGCTTCCAGGGGCTTCACTTCAATCGGTACTTCAGTTAAAAAACTGCGCACTTGCAACATCAGGTAACTACAGGAAATTTTATGAAAAAGACGGTACAAAATATGTTCATTCCATTAATCCGAAAACCGGCTACCCGGTTATTAGTAATTTGCTTAGTGTAACGGTAAAAGCTAACGATTGTATGACTGCTGATGCCTATGCCACTGCTTTTATGGTAATGGGGTTAGAAAAAACAAAAGAATTTTTAGCAAAATACAATGAACTGCAGGCATACCTCATTTACAGCGACGAACAAGGAAATTACCTGGTTTATACCACGGAAGATATGAAGATAGATATTATTGAATAGAGTAAAAGGATTTGAATTATTTTGGTTTTAGATAGTTTCATATTGTTTGACATTCTTATTAAAAGACATAGACTATTCTATGAATTTTTATCGATCAATACTTTATTCTCTGTTGTTTTTAATATTATTTGTTGTTACATATGTTCCAAACAATTGAACATTAGCTCCTCCGGTGTTTTTTATATAACCCCGGTACATACCTTCTGTATTAAAAGGCATTGCAACATTTCCATCTTTATCCAGGCAAATAACTCCTCCGAATCCTTCTTTTGCTTTAAGTTCTTGAATAACTTCATTTGCTGCAGTTTTTAAATCTTTTTGTTGGTACTTCATGCGGGCAGCAATATCATAAGCAACTACATTTCTAATAAAAAATTCACCATGTCCTGTTGCAGATACTGCACAGGTTTTATTATCAGCATAAGTTCCTGCACCAATAATTGGTGAATCGCCAATTCTTCCATAACGCTTGTTTGTCATTCCCCCGGTAGATGTTCCGGCGGCTAAATTCCCATGTTTATCTAGAGCAACTGCACCAACAGTTCCAAATATCGATTTTTTTACATGAACCAAAGACAAGGATGCTTTTTCACTGTGGTCCGATTCAATTTTTTCTTCCTGTTTTATTTTTAATAACTGCTGATATCGCTTTTCTGTATAGAAATAATCTGTATTTACTATATCCAGACCGTTTTGTTCTGCGAATTTCTCAGCTCCTTTTCCTGTAAGCAATACATGCGATGATTTAATCATCACTTTATAAGCTGCTTCTATAGGGCTTTTAATTGTTGAAACCCCAGCCACGGCTCCTGCCATTCCATTTGAGCCATTCATAATAGAAGCATCCAGTTCGTTTTTTCCTTCATGGGTAAATACAGCGCCTTTTCCTGCATTGAAGAGTGGAGATTCTTCTAATATCTGGATAGCTTTAATTATAGCTTCAATGCTTGTACCTCCCTTTTCTAAAATAGAATAACTTTCATCTAAGGCTTCTTTTAATTTAGCAGTGTATTTTATTTCCAATTCCGGAGTAAAGTTTTCTCTTTTAATGGTACCTGCTCCGCCATGAATTACAACTGTCGGGGTTACTTTTTCTTCTTTTTCGACTTCATAATTTTTACATGAGATACACCCTGTAAGGATTATACAGGTCAATATATAAGTATATTTCCCTGTTTCCCAATTTAGTCTGTTAAGGTTTAGGATTGTTGAAATTAGTTTCATATTTTAATTGTTAGTACCTAAATAGATTGAAATACTGTCAAAGTATTTGAACAATAATTGTTTCCATCTCTATTAAAACAGAACA
>CAZWGG010000137.1:0-5878 GCA_964633305.1 uncultured Bacteroidales bacterium | reverse complement strand
AACAGAACAGTAAAATTATATTTCTTTTTTATTCTCTTGTAATAATACACTTGCTATTTTAACGATTATATATGCCAATAATGAAACTGTTATTCCTAAAATATTTGCATCTAAATCAAAAGGTAACGATATTTTCATTAATTTAAAAACTAGAGTAGTTGTTCCTCCTGCTATCATTGAAATTAAAGCCCCAAGGGCATGGGGTGATTTTGTAAATAAAGAAACCATAACAGGTACGATCATTCCTGATACCATGAAAGAATAAGAAAGCATCATTAACTCCAGTACATTTTTCATTCTTAAAGCCAGGAATAATGCTAAGATTCCTGTAAAAAACGTAAGCAATTGAGAGTATCGTAGGCTGTTCTTAGAATTATGTTTTTTCAATACATCTGTCAACATATTACCTGATGATGCCATTAAACAGCTATCAGCAGTAGACATAATGGCTGAAAAATAAGCTGATAGTACAATTCCAAGAAAACCCACGGGTAAGATTGTTTTAAGAAGCAAGGGGAGCCCCATTTCTACATCAATGGTTTTTATTGTGTAGCCTTTTATTGTTCCATTTTCAACAGCAACACGGGCCAACATTCCTAAAATAACCCCCATAAAGGCCATGACAGGATATTCGAATAGTCCGGCGATGAACCAACCTCTTTGGGCAGTCTTTTTGTCTTTTGCTGCATAAATCCGTTGGTATAGTGTCATGCCAATAAACCAGATTGGGATAATAGTGAACATCCAGTTAACTATTTGTTGCCATGAAACATTTGTTAAAGTGAGAAATTCTGTACTAATGCTTTCTCTAACAGAATCAAATCCTCCAAGTGCTTTGAAAGAAAATGGTAAGGCAACGAATATTAACCCGTTTATTACTATTATCCATTGTATTGTATCCGTATATATTACAGCTTTTAATCCTCCAAGTGCCGTATAGATAATAGCTATTACCCCCATTATCAGCAGAGCATTTTCTAATGTTAACCCGGAAAATGTTGATGATGCTAACTTTGCCCCTGCCAATATCTGTGAACTGGTAAATCCTAAATAACCAATTGCTGATATTAAACCGGCAAATAAAGCAACTCTTTTATCAAAGATGGTTTCAAGAAACTGGGGAAATGAGAGGAACCCTTTTTCTTTTGCCAGCTCAAATACTTTTGGGATAAGTAATACTCCACTTAGCCAGGCACCTATTAAACCTGTAAATAATAACCAGCTACCGGATAATCCCATTACAAACCCCAGCCCTCCCAGGCCTATTGAAAAACCACCGCCAACATCAGTTGCGACAACCGATAACCCAATGTGAAAACTGCCCATTTGTCTACCACCAACAAAATAGTCTTCGGTAGTTTTGTTTTTTCTTAAAAAGAAAAAACCTACACTTAGCATTGCTATAAAGTAAATGATAAGAATTAATAGATCAATAATATGCATAAGTTGTTTTTTTTGGTTAAAGGAGAAGGAGTGTTTTTTTGATGCAGGAATTAATCTTTAAAAATATGTTTATAATACACGTTCATACTTTCAATTTTTCCAGCAATATTGGTGTTTTTAATTAAGGTCCCTGCATAGTTGTAGTTCAATCTCAGGAAGGTTCTGTTCATGGCAATGGAATTTAGACGGGCAATAGTATACAATGTAGTAATCCCTTGTTGTTTCATGGCATGTTCCATCTTATGTAAAAGTATACTGGACAGATTATTTCCCCTAAAATCTGGTAATGTAGCAAAATCAGTCATTTCTGCATTTTTCCCTCCCATGTCTACCTCTGATGAAGCCAAAGCAATTAGTTTTCCTGCTTTTTTAATCCCATAGTATTGAACGTTATCTTTCATACTTTTAAGTATATACTTAGCCTCATATATAGGAAAGGGGTAACTCTCAAATACTGTCTTATACAATTTGGCTATTTCCTTATTTTGTTCAGGAGTAAGAAGTTTTACCCTAAATTTCGGTTTTAACGCTCTTGATAATTCATTTTCAGAAACAGAAATTATTTGTTTTGCCAATTCTTCTAATTTATTATGTTCAATTCTCATTAATCGATCAGAGTTTAAAAATTTCGACATAAAAAATACGGCATCTTTGTTATTATAGAAATTAGGTATTTGTGCTTCAACTATAAATCCATTTGAAATGAATACAGGAGAAGCCCAATGTGGAACTTTACAAAAGATTTTAGTATACAAGTATTTTCTTGCCAGGTTATTAATATGGTCAATGATTTTTGGGAAATCAGCTTTATCAAATTTAATTAAATAAATACGGTTATTTAATTTGCCATGTTGAATTACGGAACCTTTGCCTATTACCTCAAGTTTATCCTGCATTTTCTTCCCTTCTTTGAATTCGTTCATTATTTTCAGGGATAAGTGAGATGGTATCGCAAGAATCAGACAATAATTTTTCAATACCTATGGATTCTGATTCATCTGTTTCACTTAGATTTAATTCGAGGTTGCAGTTATCACAATCCCTGTTACACATCCTAGGCTCATAACTATCGGGTTCCTTATACGTGGTAATAACGCCTTCATAATTTCTGAGTATTACCTTATTTGTTGACCATGATATAATATAATTAGGCATTACCGGAATTTTACCTCCTCCGCCAGGAGCATCAATGACATAAGTAGGACGTGCAAATCCACTGGTATGTCCTATAAGGCTTTCCATAATTTCAATACCTTTCCCAATAGGAGTTCTGAAATGTGACAAACCTTCAGATAAATCACATTGGTATAAATAATAGGGCCTTACCCTGTTTTGAACAAGTTTGTGAAGCAATGACTTCATAATTCTTGGACAGTCATTTACATCTGCCAGAAGAACCGATTGATTTCCTAGTGGAAAACCTCCATCGGCCAATTTTGCTAAAGCTTCTTTTGATGAAGCAGTTATTTCACGTGGATGGTTAAAATGTGTGTTAACCCAAAGCGGATGGTACTTTTTAAGTATTTCAATCAACTCATTTGTAATCCTGTATGGAAGTACTACTGGCATTCTTGTTCCTATACGAACAATTTCGACATGTTCTATTTTTCTTATTTCTGAAAGCAACCAATCTATCATTTGGTCTGGTAGCATTAATGGATCACCACCAGACAATAAAACATCTCTTATCTGTGGCGTTTTTTTTATGTACTTTATACCTTTTTTTAATTGTTCTTTTGATGGGACGTAATCAATATCGCCGACTTTTCTTTTCCTGGTGCAATGCCTGCAATACATCGAACAAATGTTACTTACATGAAATAATACACGGTCCGGATACCGGTGGGTTATCCCTTCCACCGGACTATCATGCTCTTCGGATAAAGGATCTTCAAGTTCTGAATGTAAAATTTTTAACTCATGAATTCCTCCGAATGCTTGTCTAAATATCGGGTCATTATTATAATTATGTTTATCAATTAATGACAAATAATATGGTGTGATAGATAATGGGAAAACTTCAAAAGTTTTTTTTAACTCGCTTTTTTCTTTTTCGTTAAATTTTATTCCGGTTAAATATTCAAATTGATCTAATGATTTTATGGAATGCTTTAGTTGCCATTTCCAGTTTTTCCAACTTGAGATACCAAGATCTTCCTCTATCTTCTTCGCAATTTCCTGCTGTAAATGGTTATAAATCATAAAATATTAATTTAGTTTCTATACAAACAAAAGTATAAATATTATACGATTTACGAAGTAATATGTATTCAGTAATAGAAGGAAATTTTCTATCTAATGATAAAAGTACTGTAAATGAATGGTTTATATTTAGTCTTTGCAAGAAAACGCCAAATACTGCGTTATTCTTGCCTTGAAAATAGTCATTTACAATCAGTAAACTCCTCATTTTCAATGCTTCGAAAGCCTTGTCTTTGACGTTTTCTTATCAAAGACTTTAAAAAATAGGAGTTTTCTGGCAGGCACTATTTAACAGAAGAATTCCAGGAAAATTCTATTAACTATCGCCCGCATCTTTATCAATATCTTCCAAGTCACCATCTAATGCAATCATAGGGGAGGCTTCAATTCCTTGTATATCAAGAAGATTAATCAGCATATCCAGACTTTCTTCAACTTTTTTTAGTGTTTGGCTTTCAAGTTTCTGTAATTTCGTTGATAATTGTTCGTGTAGAAGAGATGGTATTTTAGCGAGTAACTTATCTCCGTCAGAAGTGAGTGCAATGTTTACAACTCGTTTATCTCCAGATTTTGGTAGTTTTGCTAAAAGGCCCTTCTTTTCTAAACGAAATATTATACCGCTTACAGTACTGGAATTTAGATTTAAAAACTTACGTATTTCCCCTTGTGTTGATTGAAAGTTAGG
Organism: uncultured Bacteroidales bacterium; assembly: GCA_964633305.1. GTDB lineage: Bacteria > Bacteroidota > Bacteroidia > Bacteroidales > UBA10428 > CAZWGG01. The sequence continues at coordinate 1,548 of CAZWGG010000137.1, read as the reverse complement.
CGAATGGTGTAAAAAATTTAAGCATAATACCTGGGGGATACTAACACCATATTCTTTCTGTATCTTTCTTGATTCCAGGTTTATAGACCTTACTATTTTTCTTATTTTTATTAAAATTTCTGTTGTATTCACGATGTAATTTTAAGATAAAAATACAAAAGTTTTTATAAGAACATTTATCCGAGAAACTTGTTTTTTTATAAGCTCCATAGTTTTCCTTACTTCTATAATATTTGTGTTAAAAAACTGTTAATTCAAAATATTTAACCAACAATACTTATTATCCATTGTTTGCTAATTAAAATTAAAAATAATGTGATTATGGACAAAAAGAAAATTATTGCTATAGTGGGTGCTACCGGTGCACAGGGGGGCAGTTTGGCCCATGCCATATTAAACGATAATAATAGTGAATTTACTGTAAGGGCGCTAACACGTGATGTTAATTCAGACAAGGCAAAGAATCTTGCTAAACTTGGCGCTGAAGTTGTAATGGCAAATGTTGATGATATTGAAAGCCTGAAACCTGCATTCGAAGGTGTTTATGGTGCCTTTTGTGTAACATTCTTTTGGGAGCATTTTTCTCCTGAAAAAGAGAAGCAACATGCTAAAAATATGGCCGAAGCGGCCAAATATGCCGATGTAAAGCATGTTATCTGGTCATCACTTGATGATACCAGGAAATGGGTACCCCTGGATGATGATCGTATGCCTACTTTAATGGGGAATTACAAAGTACCGCACTTTGATGCAAAAGGAGAATCAAATTCATACTTTACTGATTTAGGTTTACCTGTAACTATTCTGAACACATGTTTTTACTGGGAAAATATGATTTATTTTGGAATGGGGCCAAAAAAAGGACCTGATGGTAAACTTTTATTTACGCTTCCAATGGGAGAAGCAAAACTTCCTTCTATTTCTGCAGAAGATATTGGAAAATGTGCCTATGGAATTTTTAAACAAGGAAGTAAGTACATTAACCGGACAGTGGGTATTGCAGGTGAACATTTAACGGGTACCCAGTTTGCCAATTCTCTTTCCAGGGCTCTTGGTAAAGAGGTAGTTTATAATGCTGTTGAACCCGAAGTATATAGAGGTTTTAATTTTCCCGGCGCTGAAGACCTGGGAAATATGTTTCAGTTTAACCGTGATTTTGCAGAAGATTATTGTGCAACCCGTGATCTCAATGTCAGCCGTTCACTTAATCCTTCCTTGCAGGATTTTGATAGCTGGCTGGTAAAGAATAAAGAACTTATTCCGCTTGACTAGTAATAAAAGGGCTGCCTGTTCCAGAACTTACTTTTCAACGGACAGCCCTTTTATATTTATATATGAAATTAAAACTAGTTAACAACTAGTTTTTTATTGTATATGTTACCATTGCAGCTAATATGCACAATATAAACACCTTTATCCAAACCGTTAATATGAATAATTTTTTCGGTAATACCTGTTTTTGAATATATAGTTTTACCTGTTAAATCGAGAAACTTAATAGCAGCATTTAATCCTGAACTTTCAAATTCTATGGTAACACTACCTGGA
>CAZWGG010000136.1:0-10255 GCA_964633305.1 uncultured Bacteroidales bacterium | reverse complement strand
GATGCCATTTCTTCTGATGTGGCTGCATTTTCCTGTGTAATGTTATTCAAATGTTGAATAGCATTGTTTATTTGATTTGCTCCTGAATCTTGTTCTAAACTTGCGGCCGTTATTTCTTGTATCAAATTAGAAGTTTTTTGTATTTCCGGTACCAATTCCTCCATCAATTTTCCTGCCTCTTCGGTAACTTTAACACTGGAATCGGCCATAGTATTGATGTCGCTTGCCGCATGCTTACTTCGTTCAGCCAATTTTCCGACCTCTGATGCAACAACGGCAAAACCTTTTCCTTGTTCTCCTGCCCTTGCTGCTTCAACTGCTGCATTTAATGCCAGCAAATTTGTTTGGAATGCTATGTCGTTTATAATGCCTATTTTTTCGGCAATTTCTTTTATTGACTTTAAACTTTGGTTGGCCGCAGTACTAAGATTCTCTATTCCTTTTACTGCTTTAACCGATATTTGTTCGGTATGCTTGGCATTTTCGGTATTTTGTTGAATATTTGAAGTCATTTCTTCCATAGAAGAAGATATTTCTTCGGTTGAGGAAGCCTGTTCATTGGCCCCTTTTGAAATTTGGTTGGCCGATGAGTTTTGCTGGTTGGCTGAAACAGCCATCGAACCGGAAATATGTTGAATTTCACTTACAATTTCTTTGAGCTTTAATTTAAACTTATCTAAAGCGTTTGACATGCTTCCAAGCTCATCTTTTCTATTAGTTATTTTGTTGTCAAATACAAAATCAAGTCTGCCATTAGCTAATTTTTCCACAACATCTTTGGTCAGAATGACTAGAGGTTGGGTTAATTTTATTCTTAAAAAATAAAGTAGAGTGAAAATAAACAACAAGGAAACAGGTGCTGCCCAAATTAGCTGAGATAATCCCTTTTTTGCAACAAAGTAGGAAAGTATTGCAATTAAAGCCGAAATAAAAAGAACGACCATTGCTATAATAGCAATTACTGATTTTTTATATACATATAGAACTGTTGGAATTAGACAAAATAATAATCCCAAAATAATAACAATAAAAGTTAACAACTCACTCATCATCAATAAATTTTAATTGCTTTACTAAGACTATATTTTTTGCTATACTAAATTTACTAAATTGTTAGATTACTCAGTGTATTTTTTGCATTTTTATCAGTAGGCTAATAAATGTTTTATGCCTTTTTACTTAATAACTACTGATATGATTTTAACTCTCAGCTTTAACAAAATAGCTTAATAAGAATATTTTTATTGAAAGTTTACAGTTTTTCAATGAAAATAAGGGATAGTGATTATATGGCTATTACATAATGACCAATTTATATATTTAATTTGCAAAGCAAAATAACGATATATTCTATCGGATATATTACGTGATTTTAAAAGACATGCGGCAAAACATTTGTTACAATCCATTTAGGGCAGAAAACTTGTAAAGCAATAAGTTCTATTGCAGTACCAGGTATTCCCATGGGTTCAAAATGATTTTCGTACCAGTACCAATGGTATATTTCTTGCCTGTAAATACATCGGTAAACCTGCCACTCCCCTGCCCTATTTCCAGGTTTGTTTTTACTGTTTGGCCTGATAAGTTAAAAACAGCAAGTATCCTTTCTTCATTTTTTTCGCGGAAAAAGGCAAAAATATGAGTATTACCGGTTTTCAACCGAATCATATCACCCCCGTTTATTCCGGCATTTAGTGCAATATTTTGATGCTTTAATTCATTTAATTTCCTGTAAAATGTATATAAACTTGTATCGTTCCAGGCAATATCATCTTTTTCAAAAAATTTCAATCGTTTCTTTAAAGCAGCCTCCTGTCCCGAATAAATCAAAGGCATACCTGGCATAACATAGGTTAGTACAGCAAAGGTTTTTACTGCATTGCCCATACGTTCGTATGCCGTACCGCTCCATGAATTTTCATCGTGATTGGTAATAAAATTCATCAATATATCATCATCGTCATACAGGCTATCGTATCGGACAAGGTAATTATCAATAGCTAAAACATTCAGCTCTCCTTTTGCAATTTTGTTCATGATATGATGGAATTCCCAACCATAGGCAGCGTCGAATGCTTTTTCAAGTAATTCGGGTTCCCAGGCTTCAGCCAGCATAAATAACGGTTTAATGCTATCGAGACTAACAAAGGCATCTTGCCAAAAATCAACAGGTACCATTGCTGCAGCATCGCAGCGGTAGCCGTCAATATTTGTTTCGGTAACCCAGTATTTCATGGCATCGATCATGGCGTTTCTCATATCCGGGTTATCAAAATTCAAATCAGCTACATCAGTCCAGTCCTCTACAGGACATACAATTTCTCCCTGGTCATTATGCGTATACCAGTCCGGGTGCTCCGATATCCATGGGTTATCCCAGCCTGTGTGGTTAGCTACCCAATCTATTATAACATACATTCCCATATCATGGGCTGTACTTACCAATTTTTTAAGGTCATTTAAATTTCCAAATTCGGGATTTACTTTTTTATAATCGGCAACCGAATAATAACTTCCTAATATGCCTTTCCTGTTTTTTTCCGAAATAGGATGTATAGGCATAAGCCAAAGAATATCAACCCCCAGTTTTTTTAAGCGTAATATATGTTCTGAAGTGAATGCGTTAAAGGTACCTTCCGGAGTAATTTGCCTGATGTTTACCTCGTATATTACGGCATTTGCTATTCTTTTTTTAACAGGTACTTCAATACCAAGAGTTGTTTTTTCATTTTGGGATGCAGGTTTACATGCTAAAACAAAAAGCAAAAATCCGAATAAGAAATAATTAATTTTTTTCATGTTAGTATAAGATTTTAAGAATGGTTTTATTAGGGTTCATACCTATTTTGCAGGTATTGACGTATATTTCTTCTTGAGGCCCGAAGTTATGAAACTTAAATTCACTGGTTAACATCTTCATTTGTTCTTTTACCACAGGTAACTTTCGTTTACCTGCTTCTATGGTTTTAACATCATCAAAACCATGAAGAATAAGTTTCAATGTGGTAAAATCAGAACTATAATCACCTTTTGTTTCATTGAAAGTAAGGGTTTGTAGTTCAGAATCGTATTCAATCAGCCGTGTAAGGTTTTTACTTTTTTCATATTCATAGGTATGTCCATCGTCTTCATAAAGTAAAAAAGAAGTTTTTGTTGTTCCTTTATAAAGATGAAGATACAAAACCCCATTATTTTTTTCTTTCAGGTTTTGAACGCTATTTTGCATGGGTATAACAGCGCCTTCTTTTATAAATACAGGAAGTTTTTCAAGCGGTGCCTCAACAATATACGTTTTGCCACCGGTATAAACAGAATCATTATATAGGCTGTACCATACCCCCCCGGGCAGGTATACTTTACAGAACTGTTCGTTTCCTTTAAGAGGGGCCACCATAATATATTCACCAAAGAGGTACTGGTTTTCAAACTCGTGTTGATATATATTTTTATCATATGTATAAGATATAGCCATGCTGCGGGATATGGGCTAGCCTGTTTGTGAGGCCTGGTAAAAATAACTATAGATGTACGGCATAAGCCGGTAACGAAACTGTATATACCTTCGGCTAATATCTTCGGCCTGTACGCCGAATACCCATGGTTCCGAGTGCATAGTCCCAAAAGCAGTATGGCCCCTGTACATGGGACTAAATGCTCCTATGGTCATCCAGCGGGTATAAAGTTCAATAGAAGGATTACCTCCAAAACCACCTACATCATACCCACAAAAAGGCACACCTGATAAGCCCAGGCTATTTACCATTCGTATACCAAGAAGCATATGATCATCGTTAGCCTGGTTATCGCCTGTCCAGATAGCAGTGTAACGTTGTAAGCCTGAAAAACCCGAACGGGTAAGGACAAAAGGCCTTTCATCCTGTAATAGCTTTTTTGTTCCTTCATAAGTACTGCGGGCCATGAGCATACCATAAACATTTTTTGCCTGTTTGTATGAGGTTTTATATCCTTCCCAATTGAATTCAACTAAGGCGGGAACTGATTGCCCCCAAACTGCAATTTCATTCATGTCGTTCCAGAAGCCTGTTAATCCGTAATTCACAGCACCTGTAAATTGTTCTCCCCACCATTTTCGTGCTAATGAATTGGTAAAATCAGGAAAATAGCACCATCCCGGCCAAACTTCACCGCAGTAAAAAGTACCATCAGGATACTCTATAAACATATTCTTTTGAACTCCTTCATCATAAACTTTATATCCTTTCTCAACTTTAATCCCGGGATCAAAAATAGCAGCAGTATTGAAGCCAATATCACTTAATTGCTTTATTAGGATTTTAGGATCGGGAAACATCACGGGATGCCATGTAAAAACCTTATAGGCATCCATATAATGAATATCCAGGTAAATCATATCGGCAGGAATTTTTCGTTCCCTGAATTTTTTTGCTGTTGATAACACATCCTCATCGGGGAAGTAACTATACCGGCATTGCTGATATCCCAAACTCCATTTTGGAGGCAGGGTTATAAATCCAGTTAGCGTATTATAATTTTTTATTACCGAGGCAATATCTTTACCTGCTATAAAATAATAATCCACTTCTCCATAGTCTGCTGAAAAACTGGCAAAACGATTATTGGAAGCCCCAAAGTTAAAATTCGATTTGTATGTGTTATCTAAAAAAATTCCGTACACCCCGCTGGAATGAATCCCTATATAAAAAGGTATACTGGAATATATGGTTTTACTGTTCTGATCGTAACTCGGATCGTCTGTATTCCAGTTGGTAAGCACTGTCCCTTTCCTGTCGAGATGCCCTACCTGTTCGCCCAGACCAATAAAACGTTCATTGGGCTGTAAGGTTTTATATACGGTAAACTCGTCACCCATCCATGAAATACCAAAGGCTTGATCATCTGCATTCAATATTTTATTTGTAACTCTATCCATAAAAGTAAATCGCAATGGGTTTTTGTTGATTTTTACCAATATTGCTTTTGATGAAAATTCGAGGAAATTTCCTTTATCATCAATGGTAGTAAGCACTTCTTTGGGTTCTGCTACAACAGCATAACTAAAAGGTTTTTCTATCTTTTGTCTGTCAGCCTGAACACGAATAATACCAGGGGAATAAAAAGTAAGGTGAACAACACCGAACGTTGATTGTAATTCCAGTCTGCCAGGATAGCTTTTATAATCTGCCAGGTTACCAAGTGACCTGTTTAAAGGGCCATTAGCTATTAGTTTCCCGGTAATAAAAAGAATTGGTATAAAAATCAGGTATTTTTTCATTTCTCATCTATTTATTTAAACTCGATAACCATGCCTGTTTTTGGCATAATTTCTAAGCTATTTAGGTTTATTTTTTCATTATTTAGTATGTTTATTCCTTTCGTTACTCCACTGGTACATTCTTTATATCTCTCCGTGTTTAATTGGGTTTTAATTGTTGAATTATTAAGAATTACCATCAGAGTTTTAATATCATTCATACGGAAATACACATATACATTTTTTTCGGGAACAAAATGCACCATCCTGCCGGTTTGCAATACTGCATTGTTTTTTCTGTAATTTAATAGTGCATGAAGAAAATTAAAGGCTTCATTTTCCTTGTTTGCCCTGCCTTCTTTTGTAAAGGCATTACGTTTGTCACCTGGCCATCCTCCGGGAAAATCGCGCCGTATATCCCCATCGCCAAAATTTTTCACGCCCCCCATCATTATTTCTGTTCCATAATAAATTTGAGGAATACCTCTTGTTGTAAGCAAATGTATCATACCCAGTTTAAATTTGTTGATATCGAAGTCAATTTGAGAGGTAAAACGTTCGGTATCATGATTATCAACAAAAACCAGAAGGTTGAACGGGTTGGAATAAAGGTAGTCCATAACATAATTATTGTAAAATCGCCCTACCCCATCAACCCAGTGTTGGGTATCTTCGTTAAATGCAGCCATGAATGCATCGTTTAATGTAAAGTCCATAACTGTTGGCAGGAAAGAATCATATCCATCATAATTTTCAACTCCTGACTGCCAATACGCGATTTCTGCAGTGCGATGCCGCCAGCACTCCCCCATAATATTCAGGTTTGGATATTCTTCTCGTATGGCCTTTGTCCATTCGGCAATTTTCCACTTGTTGTTATACGGATAAGTATCTACACGTAAACCGTCAAGGTTTGCTATCTCAATCCAATAAATTGTAGATTGTATAAGGTAGGTAAGTAAAAGGGGGTTATTCTGGTTTAGGTCGGGCATAGTCACATCAAACCAACCATCTTCATTGAGCTTTGTATCTATGTTGGAAGCATACGGATCATTCCATACAGATATTCTGTAATTGCTTCGTGTAAATACCGGAAATTGATGTACCCAATCTTCCATTGGCAGGTCATTCATCCACCAGTGGTTACTTCCACAGTGATTGGGGACAACATCCATAATTAGTTTTATATTTCTTTTATGGCATTCATCAGCAAGCCTCACATAATCTTCATTTGTGCCATACCGGGCATCAATTTTATAATAATTGGATATGGCATAGGTGTGATAAGAAAAAACAGGCATATCATCCTCCAACAATGGTGTAGCCCATATTGCAGTAATTCCAAGGTCATTAAGATAATCCAGGTGGTCAATGATCCCCTGTATGTCTCCGCCGTGCCTGCCACCCGGATTTGATCTGTCAGCTTTCTCTATTAACCCTTCAACAGAATCGTTAGTTGTATCACCATTGGCAAAACGGTCGGGCATAAGAAGATATACCACATCGTACGGACCAAAACTTAGACGGTTTGCAGATTCCTGTCCGCGTTTTTTCAGCTCATATATATATGTTAAAACTGTTTTTGTGTTTTTTTTAAAGAAAATTGGAAATTTACCATGCAAAGTATTTTTATCGATTTTAAAAAAGATAAAAAGATAATTTGAATTTGACGGTTGTATTACATTTGTAACAGATACCCCGTCATAATCAACAAATGGTATAAGTTCACCAATATTTTTGCCATGTACCAGTAACATTACTTCCGGGTTATGCATGTTTGTCCACCAGGTTGAAGGCTCGAGATGTTCGATAGTATATTCTTGTGAATAAAGAAATGTTGTAGAGAATAGGGTAATTAGCAATTCTACTACCAGCATTTTTTTTCTATTGAGAATCAAATTCATTAGCATATTGTTACAATTAGGTTTAATAAGGTTTTCTAAAACGTATTATTTTATTCAATTTATTCCTTGTATGATTCAATAGTTACGATTTTTTCATTTATAATTATATCAATTCTTTCTCCTTTTATGAGTGTTACTTTTACATTGTTTTTTGAGATATCAATACGAAGAATACGTTTTCTAAAATTTATTGTAAAAGAAATATGCTTCCATTTTGAAGGAATTGTTGATTTCAGGCTTAATTTATCATCTACGATCCGTAACCCTCCGAATCCTATTACAATCGACATCCATGTTCCTCCCATGCTACTAATATGAAGCCCCTCATCAACTTCTTTATTATAATCATCGAGATCAAGACGCGATGTACGCAGGTATAATTTATAGGCTTTTTCAACTTCACCTATCCTGTTAGCAAGAATAGAATGAATACAGGGTGAGAGTGAAGATTCGTGAACACACCGGGGTTCATAAAACTCGTAATTACGCCGGATAGTCTCGGTATCGTATTCATCTTCAAAACAATAAATGCCTTGTAGTACATCTGCTTGTTTTATAAATACCGAACGCAAAATCCTGTCCCACGACCAGTGTTGGTTTATAGGCATTTCGGCAGGATTTATGTCATTGGCCATTATTTGTTCTTTATCCATAAAACCATCTTGTTGCAAAAAAACCTTTTGTTGTTCCAAATAAGGAAAATACATATTATTAATAATATCTTTCCATGCGGCAGTTTCGTTTTCCGTTTCAAAACCGGTTTTTTGAATAGTTTTTTCAAAAGCTGCAGGATACCCTGCTTTTACATAGTCAAGTGCTTTAATTGTATACTGAAGGGTCCATGACGCCATTTTATTCGTATACCAATTATTGTTAACATTGTTTTCATATTCGTTAGGACCAGTTACCCCAAGAATAACATACTTTCCTTTTATATCTGACCAATTAACCCGCTGTTTCCAAAATCTTGAAATAGCGATTAATACTTCTAGTCCGTACTCTGCGAGGTAATCTTTATCACCGGTATATCGAATATAGTTATAAATCGCATAAGCAATAGCCCCATTTCTATGTATTTCCTCAAATGTTATTTCCCATTCGTTATGACATTCTTCTCCATTTACAGTAACCATCGGATAAAGTGCTGCGCCAGAATGAAATCCAAGCTTAGCGGCATTTTCAATTGCTTTTTTCAAATGTTTATACCGGTATATCAATAAATTTCGTGCCACTCTCTGCGGGGCGGTACTCAAATAAAAAGGAATAAGGAAAGCTTCGGTGTCCCAGTAGGTAACCCCACCGTATTTTTCACCTGTAAAGCCTTTAGGACCTATATTTAAGCGTTCATCTCTCCCGGTATATGTTTGGTTAAGTTGAAAAATATTAAACCGTATACCTTGTTGTGCAGAAGGATCACCGTCAATAATAATATCACTGTTTGACCAGTTCTCCGCCCATGCCGAAACCTGGTCATTGAATAACCCATTGAATTTTTTTTCAAATGCCTGGTTTACCGATTTTTTTCCTGCCTCAATAAGCCCTTCCGGCAAATAATTAAGAGAACTTATTACAGAAACATATTTATACAATACAACTGTATCATTCTCAAAAGCTTTGATTGTGATTTTGTTCCCAACATATTCTTTTTCTTTAATTAAATGAGGTTGCATATTTATTAACACATGGTTTATCTCTATCTCAAATTTCATGGACAAGCAAACAGCAAAATCTGTTTTTTTTGTTTTAGCCACGAGATAAGTATAACCATTCTCAGTACCGGTTTTTACGGTATTCCAAAATTTTTCATTATAATTTGAATCGCGATTTTTTACATTCCCGTCAATATAAGGAATAAGTTCAATTTCACCGCTAAAATTCAATGGGGTAACAGCGTAGCGTATTGCCCCTATCTCATCATCGGCTATACTCAAAAATCGTTTTGCCTGCACACGAAGCATTTTGCCCGATTTTAACTCGGCAACAAAGGACCTTTCAAGATACCCTTTTTGCATATTAAGTTCACGGCGAAAATTTTTTACTATACAGGTATGCATATCTAACTCTTCATCACCTGCTTTCACAGATATTCCAATCCAATTTGGAGCATTGATAACTTTTGCAAAATATTCAGGGTATCCGTTCTTCCACCAGCCAACACGGGTTTTATCAGGATAATAAACACCGGCTATATAAGTTCCCTGAAGCGATCTTCCCGTATATTTTTCCTCGAAGTTAGCACGTTGCCCCATCCGTCCATTTCCCAGGCTGAAAATACTTTCTGATGCCTCCTGCATACCGGGGTTAAATCCTTCTTCAATAATACTCCATTCATCTATTTTATAATACTTTTCCACAAGAATATAGTTTTAGTTACTAAGATATTATTTCATTGAAACTATATTTTCCAGTTTAAAATTTTTAAATTCGTGAATTACATGGCCTGCTTCTGACAGAATTTCGCAAAGGACAACTTCAAGCTTTTCTATTAATTGTCCCCATCCCGGGTAATGGTATTTGTACCTACCAACAATAACTCTTTCAAGATTAAATATATAGGCTTTAATGTCCATTATTTATTCTACTTTTTCCCTTTTATATCATTTACAAATAGTACCAATATAGCAGCAATCACCATGGAGGCACCTCCACTAATCAAAGCATAAATACTTTGGCCTTTAAACAGGGTTTCAACCATAAATCCAAGAATAGTGGCTGCCAATATTTGTGGAATTACAATAAAAAAATTAAAAATACCCATATAAACCCCCATCTTGTTTTGCGGTAATGCACCTGTAAGAATTGCGTATGGCATGGCAAGTATGCTTGCCCATGCTAATCCTATTCCCAACATGGAAAAAACCATTTGATGCGGGTCGGTTAATATGTATACAGAGGCAAGCCCTATTCCACCTGTAATAAGAGCGATCATATGTGTTATTTTTCTGTTTGTAAGCTTTGACAGCCAAGGTAATACTGCCAGGCTAAAAAATGCTGCAAACAGGTTGTACCATCCAAACATGCCACCTACCCAGTTCGCCCCTTCATTATATAAATCGGAAGTTGTATCGGATGTTCCATATAAATGGCTTGTTACTGCAGATGTTGTATAAATCCACAT
>CAZWGG010000135.1:0-10256 GCA_964633305.1 uncultured Bacteroidales bacterium | reverse complement strand
TGGGCCCCGGGATTAAAAACCTTTTTAACCTTATAAAAGCTTGTGGAAAAGAAACCGAGTATAATGAATTGCTTAAACAATATCGTTCAGGTAACTTAAGGTATAAGGAATTAAAAGATGTTACGTCAGACGCACTTGTAGAATTAACATCAAATTTCAGAAGGAACAAGAATAACTTATCAAAAACAAAAATTAAGAAAGATATTGAAAAACTTTCAAAACAAGCTAGAGTTCTAGCTAGGGAAACATTAACTGAAGTACGAAAATTAACAGGGTTACGGGAAATTGGATATAATATAAAAGAAGCTTTCCACAGAAGAGAAGAAAATAAATAGTGTCAGCACGAAAACTCGTTATTTTTTTGAAGTGGTTGTGCGAAAGCTTCAAGTGCAAGGCTTGCGATGACCGAAAACTGGGAGTTTACTAAACGTAAATGACCAGTTTTCGGACAAGCATAACGCAGCAATTGGAGTTTTCGCGCAGCCACTAAATAAAAATCCCGGTTGTTAACCGGGATTGCCCTGAAATAATTTCAGGTATATTATAGGAAGAACTGCTGGTGAAAATATATCAAATACCATGCCAAACATAATTCTTCCTATTCAATCTTAAAAGCATTTCTTTCTATTCTTACCGAGAAGAAATCACCGAATCCTTTATGAAATCTTTCATTTATGACTAAATATATAATTAGCCGGTATATCGGTTAATTGAAAAACCACTTACCAATTTAAAATTACCGGGATATATTTTTCTAAATTCGAGAATTAATGAAAGATAAAAGCAACTATTCTTCTAAAATTATCATCATGATTTAAACAGTAAAACAAGTAAATATGAAAACTTTTTTGATGGCAGCAATCTTTCCGATTGTTTTATTATCATGTAAAAAAGATGATATTAGGAATGAAAATAATTTAAATGACTTAATTGGCAGCTGGGTTGATCCTAGCTATAACGAAAACCAAATAGAATTTGAAAAATCTGCTGAATTAAAAGATAATGAGTATGGATTTACGTTTATGGCCGATGGGGAATTTATTGAACGTAAAAACTCGGGTTGGTGCGGAACGCCACCAATTTCTTATGCTGATTTTGATGGTACCTGGATGATAAATGACTCAATTATTAATATAACTGTAGCATATTGGGGTGGTGAAATTGACTATAGATGGAAAATAGTTGTGCTGCATGATAAAAAACTCAAAGTAATTGAGGAATATAATATAGTTGAATAATTACCACATGAGAACATTACAATTATTGTCCGTAACACTTTCGTTATTTATAGTGACAGAGAATAAAATCTATGCTGATGTTTTTCCAAAATCAGCAGAATCATTTGGAGGACTTGTTGTTTCAGCTGAATTGTTAGGTTCTTATGAGTTTGTTTTATCAGCGAGGAATAGTATCTCACTATGGGGTGGATTTGCTACAGTTTTATCACCTTTTGGCCCGGACATTAATGCAGGTCCGGAAGCTGCAGCTGAAAGCAGGTATTATTTTTCAAAGAAAGAAAATAAATCGTGGGCAATTAGCTTTTATTTAGGGGCGGCATACAATTTTATTAATGAAAAATACAGTGCAATTACCCCTGGGATTAAATTAACAAGGAAAATTTCAGTAAATAAAATTATTCAATCAGAACCTTATATTAGTCTTTCATACCCGTTTTATAATGACAGTGGACGGCCATTTTTTCCTTTACTTACTTTCGGATACCGTTTTGTTCTTGAAAAAATGAGATATCTTTAACCCGAAATCTGCACAAAACATTTTCAATATGTTAAAAGATTTATCATGTCAGATGCTATTAAATGTATTTTATTTGACCTGGATGATACCTTGCTTATTGAATGGAAATCGGCTGAAAAATCGTTTTTGGAAACCATAGAGTTGGTTGATCATATAATTGATAAAAGTTCTTTTGTTCAAATAATTAGGGAAGAGGCAAGAAAACTCTGGTATTCGTTGCCTACAATCGATTATTGTAAAAAAGTAGGAATAAGCTCATGGGAAGCCTTATGGGCAGATTTTACAGGAGAAGATAAAAATTTGAAAATATTGCATAGCCTGGCAAAAGATTACAGAATTAGCACTTGGACTAATGCCTTAAAAAGATATGATATTAACCCGGAAAATACTGCTGCAAGATTAAGCGAAGAATTCAAAAAGATAAGGAGTGCAAAACATATTTTATTTGATGAATCAATTGAAACACTTGAAAAATTGAAATACAGGTACAAACTGGGGTTAATAACAAACGGAGCACCTGATTTGCAATGGAAGAAAGTAATTGGTGGTAAGTTAAGACCTTATTTTGATAGTATAATAATTTCCGGAGAGTACGGTTATGCAAAACCGGATACAAGGCTTTTTCGGGTAGCAATTGATTCATTAAAAACAGAGAAAAATACTACGATTATGGTTGGCGACAACTTAAATACTGACATAAATGGAGGTAAAAACGCCGGCATACAGACTGCTTGGGTAAATCGTGACAAAAAAGAAGCTAATGAGAACAAACCGGATATCGAAATTGATAATTTGCTGCAGTTGGTTGAAATTATTGATTCAAGATAAGCGTAACGAAGTTGTTGGCGTTTTCTTAAAAAACCACCGACTAAAAAAATAAATTACAAATTACCCTATCTTTTTATATACTTTTCCCGGCAGGCATTTTACCAGTCCGTTAAATTCGAGATTAATCAATAAAAACGAAATTTTACTTACCGGTAAATTACAGTTTATTGCTATTTGGTCTATTGTAAGTTCATTGTTTTCTCCAAATATATCCATTACTTTTTTTTCTTCTTCACTTAGTTCAATAAACAATTTTTTTTGTGTTACATCTGCCTTCTTATCTACTTCCCATCCCATTATATATTCCAGGTCTTTTACATCCTCAATAAGTGCGGCTTTATTAGTCTTTATTAATTTATTGCATCCAATTGAGAATTTATCATTTACTTTACCTGGAAATGCAAATACATCCCTGTTATACGAATTGGCTATATCGGCTGTTATTAAAGCGCCTCCTTTTTCACCCGATTCAACAACAATTGTGGCATCAGCAAGCCCGGCTATTACCCTGTTTCTTTTCACGAAATTTTGCCGTTCGGGAGTTTCATAACTTGCAAAATCACTTAATAAAGCACCATGTTCAGTTATTTGATTAGCAATATTTTTATGTAAAGACGGATAAAGCGTTGATAACCCATGACCAAGGACTGCTATGGTTTCCATTTTATTTTTTAGTGCGGCTTTATGCGCGCATATATCAATTCCGTAAGCCAGTCCGCTTATGATCGTCACATCATGGTTTCGAGCGGCTAAGCTGTCAACTAACTTTGTACATGTTTCACGGCCATAATCTGTAGCATTCCTGGTTCCAACAACGCTAATTACCTTCTGTTTATCAAGATTTGTTTTTCCCTTCAGATAAATAATAACCGGTGCATCTTCACATTGTTTTAACCTTTTGGGGTACGATTTATCTAAATAAAAAAGAGTTGTAATATTGTTTTTATTTATAAATTCAATTTCTTTATCTGCTAATTCCAATACATTATTATTGATAATATGTTCGATAAGTTTTTCTCCAATCCCTGGAACTTTTAAAAGTTTTGATTTTTTTTCATAAAAAACAGCCTCCAGGCTTCCGCAGTAAGCTATAAGACGTTTTGTTAATACCGGGCCAATTTTTGGAATCAGGCTAATTCCTATTTTATACTTTAACAGGTTTGCAGGCATAACTTTTTAAACTAATTTACTGGTTCTAATAACGTTAAAATATACTGGTATTGTTCGTCGATTTTTTTATGCTTTTTAAGTAATGCTGCATCTTTTGCATTATCGAATCCTCCTTGATAATATCTTTGAAACCAGGGAGAGACAGATATGAATGCATCAATAAATGAATAGTTAGCAGCTGTATTAATAAACAGATAGCCTAGAATTGTGGTTAATACCACTGAATTAATTGCTTCTTTGTAATCACCGCAATATAATTGACCCGATCCGGGAATTATCATGCTAAGGGTTCGTGTTATTTTTGGATTATACCTCTTTTCAAAGCGTTTTATTTTAGCAAAAACAGCCATAAGTTCCGCTTTTTTCTCTATATCAGAACTATCTAAGCATTCAACAAATTTATTTAGTGACTTATCATAGTCTGCTTTTTCAAAGTATGTAATTCCTAAGTAAAATGCCTTTTTCTTTTTAAAATATTCATCTTTAAAATTCTTTAAACCTAGTAGTTCAATAAGGGCATAATTATAATCTTTTTCAAATAAATAGAGGTATGCCAATTGAAATTTAATTTCATTCTTCACGCTATCATCAGTGGTAAAATTATAAGCCAGTCTTGAAAATTTTCTGGCTTTTTGGTAGTTCATTTTCAGGATATAACAAGAAGCTAAATTTTTGCATGTTTCGTACGATAAGGTATGAGAAGTATCAAAAAATAATACTCTTCGAAAGGCTGGTATTGCTTTGTCAACATTATCCCAAGCCATTTGTTCTTTTGCAAACTGTAGTGTTTGTTCAATATCTTGTGTTCGGCCTAAAATGCCTGTAAACAAGGAAAAGCTACTCACAAGAATTATAAATATTTTCAACCTGATGATGCAATTCATGTCTGAATGTACTATTATATTGATTCGCTGCTTTACCAGAACCGTAAATATTCCCAAAATAGAAGCCGGCAGCAACACCTCCATAAATCCATCCATAAACACTTTCAATGCCATGTTTACTAAATCCCCTATAAGATTGATATGCAGAAGCTGCAACAAAAAGTAAAGAAATTATACCATCTTTCCAATATCCACAATACATTTTTCCACTTCCGGGAATAATGCTTGATAAAGCCATGCTAATACCTGGTTTTTTATAATTAAATTCGTTTTCTTTATTTAATAGATTGGTATATGAAATGATAAATCTGCTGTTTATATCTCTATACTGAACTGCTAAATTGGAGGCTGCCGCAAAATCTTCAGACAACATTTTATTTGAAATCTGAAGAAATGCCTTTTCTTTACGTAATAAGTTATTGTTTACAGCCAAAAATTTTTCCGTTTCATTATATTGTTCACTGGAGATTAACATCTTACCGTATTCAAGCGCAAAACCAGATGGTATTTGATCGTATGAATTGAAAAATTCGTTGGTTTTCTTTATGCCAGTATGATATTTTCTTTGAAGCCTGTATGATTTTATTAATAAAAGCTTTGCTTGAATATTTGTGCTATCAATAAATACAAGTCTTTCCAGCTCACCGGATGCCATATCATATTCACCGGCGGTAACCAGGTAATTGGCAAATTTCCAGGAGTTATCAATGGTATACAAATCCTGGCCTTTTACCTGGTACCCGATAGAAATCAATAAAAAGGAAATTAAACAGTTATTCCAATATTTCATACTTAATATTCCTTGGAGGGTCAATTAGTATATGATTCTCTGCATCATATTTGTAATTTTCCGGGCTTAATCCATTACACCTTGAAAACCGGTCGAAAAAGTTAATGCCTCCTACAATTACTCCTTGTTTTTTAATGACCTTAATAGCATACTCTGAACAGGATGGGGTAAATGTACAAGAACTGGCATCCTGGGAAGAGATAAAACTTTTGTAAAACAAAAACAATCTTGTAAAGATAAATTCTACTTCGTTTTTATAAGTACGGGCATACGAGTATTTTTTTTCTATGTTATCTTGTTTGTTTAAAGCCTTGAAAAGTCTGATATCTTCTTTGGTTTGGGCAATAAGTATTGTTCTAATTGCCAGGAATAGGATAATTGTAATAATACTTTTCATTCACATTATTCAATTTAATATTTTCAAATGTTGTCACCTGGTAACTTTTTTGATCTTCGTAGTAATTAATTTTGACCATTCTTTGCGGAAATTCAAGTCCTTCAACTAATTTATAATTTTCAAAAAACTGTTTTCCTACAATTTTATCTTCAGCATCAAAGAAAACAATTCCATATAACTGATTTTCCTTAGTTGATAACATAACTTTACCGAAAAACTTACTCCGGTTTTTGTCTGGTATCCAAGTTGAGATTACCATGTCACCTTCGGTTTCCACATTTTCAATTTTATAAAATGTATTTTCTAACCCGAAATTATTCAGTTGATTACTAAGTGTAAGGTGAAAAATAGAAAATTTCGTCATATCAATAGTACGAGTGCGGCTTTTTATAGTATCTGCAACAATATGATATAGGACAGTATCTTTTGATACCACTACTTGTTTCTCCGGGAAAGTAATATAATACACAAGCTTACCAATATTTTTATCATAGTAAAACTTTCCAATTGTAAGCTGTGCTTCTGTTTCGTTTTTACCTTTAACAGTAATATCGCCTTCTATCCTAAAAAAGTGTTGCCCAAAAGTAATTTTGGGCAACACCAATAAGAAAAAGAATAATATCTTAAGATTCATGAAATTATTTTATTTTCTAAAAGAAGCCGGAAGCTCCAAGCAATCCAATATATAATCCAAAGTATAATACAACAGATACCAGTGTTCCAACAACACATCCTTTTAATGCCTGTTTAACTTCGTCATTGTCCTCGGTTACAACGTATACTAATAATATACCAAGAATACCAAAGAGACATCCCCACCAGAACGATCCAATTCCTAAAGGAGGTTCTTCAAATGGTAGAGGAAAAGAAAATGGCGCACGCAATGACAAGTTAGCCACCAACGGATTGTTTTCCTCAAGTAAATTTGTTAGTGTTACACCCTGGTTGGTTTTGACGTAATTTTCCAACGAATTTAATTCAGCAAATTCATTATTTAATTCATCCTTATCGTAACTGAATAAATCCGTACCTGCAGCAAAAAGATTTCCTGCGGCAAATATTATCGCTAAAATTGAGGTAAGTAGTAATTTTTTCATAAGCTCAACATTTAAAAATAATATCAAATATAACTATTTTAGTTATTATTTACATACCGTTTGAGATTTTATAATGATTCTAAATTAGCACCAAGAATTTGTCATTAGCGGCAATATAAGATTATATACGTTCCTAAATCAGATAACTTTTAATTCTTTACCTACTTTGATAAAAGCCTTAATAGCCTGGTCTAATTGTTCAAGTTCATGTGCTGCAGAAAGTTGCACTCTTATTCTTGCCTGTTCTTGCGGGACTACAGGATAATAGAACCCTATTACATAAATACCTTCATCAAGCAATCTGGCAGCAAAATCCTGGGATAATTTAGCATCATATAACATAATGGCAATAATGGCAGATTGGGTAGGTTTGATATCAAAACCTGCTTTTGTAATTTGTTCAATAAAATAGGACGTATTGTTGTGCAGCTTATCTTGCAATTCTGTTGTACGGCTCATCATATCAAACATTTTAATTCCTGCATTTACTGCCATTGGGGGAAGAGAATTGGAAAACAGGTACGGTCTTGAACGTTGGCGCAGCATTTCTATAATTTCTTTTCTTCCGGTTGTAAAACCACCAATAGCCCCACCAAAAGCCTTCCCCAGGGTTCCGGTAATGATATCGGCTTTCCCTCGAATAGCGAAAAGTTCGGTTACTCCTCTTCCTGTTTTTCCAACAACACCTGCCGAATGGCTTTCATCAATTGCAACCAGTGCATCGTATTTTTCTGCCAAATCAACAATTCTATCCATGGGGGCCACATTGCCATCCATGGAGAAAACCCCATCGGTAATTACAATTCTGAACCGTTGTTCCTGCGCTTCTTTTAATTTTTTTTCAAGATCATTCATATCAGCATTAGCATACCTGTATCGTTTAGCTTTACAAAGCCTTACTCCGTCAATAATAGAGGCATGATTAAGTGCATCGGAAATAATAGCATCTTCTTCTCCTAACAAGGGTTCTAATAATCCACCATTAGCATCAAAACAAGCGGCATAAAGTATAGAATCTTCAGTACCGAAAAAGTCTGCTATTTTGGTTTCCAGTTTTTTATGCAGATCGGTTGTCCCGCAGATAAAACGGACGGATGACATTCCATACCCGTGTGAATCAAGTCCCTGCTTTGCAGCCTCTATTAGCCCGGGATGTGAGGATAACCCCAGGTAATTATTTGCACAAAAATTTAGAACTTCTTTTCCATCGGTTAATTTGATGGTCGAATTTTGAGGAGAGGTAATAATCCTTTCTTTTTTAAATAACCCGGCTTTTTCAATGGTGGTTAACTCATTAATTAGATGTTGTTTTATTTTGTCATACATGGGTTTACTTTTTTTTAAATAAATGTATTACTACTCGTGTTTAGGTACCAATTTTATTTCTTATTCCTTCAATCATGGTTTTAGTAATCTTTGCCAGATCATATTCCGGTTTCCAATGGTCATGCCTACGGGCAAGATCATCATCTACGCTTTCCGGCCAGGTTTCAGCAATTGCTTGTCTAAAATCAGGAGAGTATTCTATCTTAAAATCCGGGATATGTTTCCTGATTTCTTCTGCTACTTCCTTTGGACAAAGGCTTGGGCCGGTTATATTATATGCAGAATGAAGGGTAATTTTTCGTCTTTCGAGTTGCATCAAGGCTATTGTTGCTTTAATTGCGTCTGTCATAAACATCATAGGTAACCTCATATTCTCTTTCAAGAAACAAGTATATCTACTTTTTTTTACAGCTTCATAAAAAATTTCCACGGCCCAGTCTGTAGTACCTCCCCCTGGTTCGGTCTTATAGCTGATAAGTCCGGGATATCTTATACTTCTTACGTCAACATTATATTTTTTGAAATAGTATTCACACCATCTTTCTCCGGCTAATTTACTTATACCATAAACGGTTACCGGTTCCATTACAGTTGTTTGGGGGGCAAGTTTTTTTGGTGTGGTTGGGCCAAAAACAGCAATAGAACTCGGCCAGAATACTTTTTTTACATCTTCCACAAGCTTTGCTACTTCCAGTATATTCATAAGGCTGTCCATATTGATATGCCAGGCGGCATTTGGCAGTTTTTCTGCATTACCGGAAAGAACAGCCGCCAAATGGTATATTTGGGTTATTTTATGGCGTATAACAAAGTGAATAAGGTGCTTATCATCCATAACATCAAGTAACTGAAAAGGGCCAAAATCTTTAATGTCGGATGGAGCCTCTTTAATATCAGTGGCATAAACATGATTGTTCCCATATATTTTTCTTAGTTCTAACGTTAATTCAGAACCAATTTGGCCTGCTGCTCCAATTATTAATATATTTTCCATAACTAACTATTGAAATTCGCTAATTTATTTCAAACCGGGATTAAAAAAAATGACATTCTACAGTATGAATATTCATATTAATTTTAAACACTAACGCAACCCTATTTACTTTTTTTGCATCGTTAACTTAGAAGAAAGAATACGTGAAAAGAATGGGTAGGAATTTCTTCTTTTTTGTGCTATACCTGGCAATATATTTTTAAAACAATTAAATACTCAAATTCGATCAGGGGTTAGTGAATTATTAATTTGAGGTTATTTACCTGAAACCTTGAAGTGAACTTTACCTTCAAGGTTTTTTATAGATCAAATCCGATATCTTTTCTGTAATTCATGTTTTCGAAAGAGATAATTTTAGCATTTACATAACACTTTTTTAATGCTTCTTTATAATTCTCACCATAAGCGCTTATTGAAATAACCCTTCCTCCATTGGTGAATACCTTGTTGTCTGATTCTTTTGTTCCGGCATGAAAAATAATACAATCCCCTGTTTTATCCAGGTTTTTTATTTCTTTCCCTTTCTTATACGAACCCGGATAACCCCCGGATACAAGCATAACTGTTGTTGCTGATTGTGAGATGATATCACACTTTTTTTCATATAATGATTTTGTTGCAACACCTTCAAAAAGATCAACAATATCTGAATTAATTCTTGGGATTACAACTTCCGCCTCAGGGTCTCCCATACGTACGTTATATTCAATTACATAGGGCTCGCCATCACAATTTGTCAATCCAAAAAATATAAACCCCTGGTAAGGAATATCATCTTTCTTTAATCCTTCAATGGTTGGCTTTATTATTTTTTCTTCAACTTTTCGCATAAATTCTTTTTTTGCAAAAGGAACAGGAGAAACAGCCCCCATGCCGCCTGTATTAAGGCCTGTGTCTGCTTCACCAATACGCTTGTAATCTTTTGCTTCGGGCAAAATTTTATACGTTTCTCCATCAGTAATTACAAAAACGGATAACTCAATACCTTTTAAGTACTCTTCGATAACGACAGTTT
>CAZWGG010000134.1:0-10293 GCA_964633305.1 uncultured Bacteroidales bacterium | reverse complement strand
AGAGTTATAAGATAACTGTGAATTCTTGTTCAAAGTAATTGCTGAACCATCTGAAAGAATCACATCCTTGAGCTCATTTGATGATTGTATAAATATAATTTCAGGCCTGGAAACTATACTTGATAATTTATACAAACCGTATGCTAAACCAATAGCAAAAATAAGCACTACCGCTACTTTAGCTATATAATTCCATAGGGGTATTCTCTTTGAGTGAGTTCTATATCTTGATTTAAGTTTTGGTTTAAGATATTCCCACTCTTGAGATGAATTAATGATATCAAATGAATTTAACTTTGATGAAGTTTTCCAGATGAATTTCACCTGGTTAAATAGTAATTTATTTTTATCATTTTTCTTAATCCAATCCTGTATTTCTTCTTCTTCTTCACTCGGCAGTTCATTTGTCAGATACTTCGTAATTTTTTCGACATCCATATTTGGAGAGAATTTTAATGATAATTCAATTATAAGACATGTAAATACATTTATACACGTACTTTAATTAAAGTATATTAAATAATAAGAAATAATAATCATAACCCATGTAATATGGTTTGAGAGTTTTTTTCTTAATATTTTTAGCGCTTTACTAATTTGAGTCTCTACCGTTCTTTTTGATAAATTCAGCTGTTCGGCAATATCTCCATTGCTAAGTCCTTCAAACCTGTTCATTTTAAAAATACGTTTACACTGAGCAGGCAATTTCTCAATTTCATTATATATTCTTTGTTCAAGTTCAATTCTGTAAATTTCATCTTCTGAAAATTCAATTAAATCATTTTTTTGATCTTTAATTTTATGATGATGATTTTCTCTAATTGAAATTTGGTTTAGGTAATTAATACAACTATTGTAAATTGATTTATATAAATATGACTTAAAAGATGTGTCAATTGCAAGTGCATATCTCTTCTCAAAAAGTTTAACAAAAAGTTCTTGAACAAGTTCTTTGGCAACCTCAATATTTTTCACATACTTATTTGCGAAATAAGTTAATGGAGTATAATACGTCTGGAACAAAGATTTATAAAATCTTTCATCACCAGATTTAAGTTTAGTTAGAATTATATCCAGTTCTCTGTTCAAAAGTATAACAATTTTAGGAGAAAGCCTAAAATTAACAATTTAATTGATGCCTGGCAAATACATGAGTAAATCGATAGTTCTTTTTTTAATCGGACATTAGAATAAAACATGTATCATCCAAATTAAGAGTTAGATAATAATTTTAGTTATTTGTTGTTAATTTATTTTCAACGCTTAACTTCGCATTAAGTTATTAAATTAGTCATTGTAAAAAATTACCAGTATATATGATTATTGAATCACGTGCATATGCAAGAGCTGGCTTACTGGGAAATCCTTCTGATGGTTATTTTGGAAAGACTATTTCCATTATAATAAGAAACTTCGGGGCAATTGTTTCACTATACGAATCGCCGGAGCTTGTTATTGAGGAAAATACTGTAGACCGTAATAAGTTCAGAAGTATACATCATATGGTTGAATCGCTTAATTTGACCGGATATTATGGAGGGGACAGGTTGATAAAAGCCACAATAAAAAAATTTCATGAATATGCTTGGCAGAATAATATCAAGTTAAGCAATAATAATTTTACAGTCCGTTATCAATCTTCTATTCCCCGCCAGGTTGGCCTGGCAGGTTCTAGTGCTATTATTACTGCTACAATGCGGGCACTAATGAAATTTTATAATGTTGAAATACATCTTCCCGTGTTGCCATCAATTATTTTATCGGCAGAAATTGATGAACTTGGAATAAATGCAGGTTTACAGGATCGGGTCATTCAAGTATACGAAGGATGTGTATATATGGATTTTGAAAAAAAATACCTGGAAAAAAATAATCATGGAAAATATGAACCAATTGACCCTCTTCATCTTCCTAAGCTTTATTTGGCATATAAAGTACAATTAGGGAAGGTATCGGGAAAGGTACTAAATACTATCAAACAAAGGTATGATAATGGAGAAGAATCAATTCATAAAACATTATCTGAAATAGCGGAATTAGCTAAAAAAGGGAAAGAAGCCATCTTAAATCACGATTATAAACAATTAAACTACCTGATTAATGAAAATTTTGACTTAAGATGTAAGATTATGGATGTCTCTGAAAGTAATTATGAAATGGTGAAAGTGGCAAGAGACTGCGGAGCTTCTGCAAAATTTTCAGGTTCAGGAGGAGCTATTATTGGAATATATAAAGATGATGAAATGCTAAGAAAACTTATTGTTAACCTTAAAAAAATAAATGCAAGATTAATTAAACCTTATATTTTATAGTGATGGTGAAAAAAGCAATTATTCCGGCTGCCGGATTTGGAACAAGATTTCTTCCAGCTACAAAAGCACAACCTAAAGAAATGCTTCCTATTATTGATACCCCTGTAATTCAGTATGTAGTTCAAGAATGTGTGGATGCTGGAATTGAAGATATTCTAATTATTTCCGGAAAAGGGAAGCGATCGATTGAAGATCATTTCGACAGGAACTTTGAATTGGATTCCAGGATACAAGAGAAGGACGACGAAGTACTGTATACCCAGTTAAAACATATTGAAGAAATGGCTAATATACACTTTATTAGGCAAAAAGAGCTAAATGGACTGGGTGATGCTGTTTATCATGCACGTTTTCATTGCGGAAACGAACCTTTTGCTGTGCTTTTAGGCGATACTATCATTGATTCTGTCATCCCGGTAACACAACAACTTATTGATACTTATGAGCAATACAAGCAACCTGTTATTGCAGTTGAATCGGTTCCAAAAGATAAAGTGTCAAGATATGGTATTACCGGAGGTGAAAGGATTAGCGATAAATTAATGCAGTTAAATGAATTGATTGAAAAACCCAAAATCAGTGAAGCCCCTTCTAATTTAGCTATTGCAGGACGTTATATTCTAACACCCGAAATATTTCCTGCATTAGAAAAAACCAAACGGGGAAAAGGGAATGAGATTCAATTAACCGATGCACTAAGAATATTATTAAAAACGGGAAAGATAATTGCTCATACAATTGAAGGTAAAAGATTTGATATCGGTAATAAACTTGATTTTCTAAAAACAACTGTAGAGTTTGCATTGAAAAGAGATGAGTTTGTAAAACCGTTCAAAGAATTTTTAGGTCAAATTATGAGTGACATAAAAAAGAATCAAACAGCCTAAAACTACTAGGATGTTTGAATTTTTTTTTTATTTTTGTGTAGATCGCATGTATGTAATCATACTGTGTATGAATCTAAAATTATCTATTCGTTAATAAATTGGTGATAAACCCGAGGCTGTTTCTGCAGCCGAAATAACTATGGTATATAGGCGATAAGTCTTTAACTCTTATTTTTATGGTAAGCTTACAGCGAATTAAGTCACTGACTCTCACCGGCTACATGCCGGGTAAAGCTTTCTCAGGTTGCTGTCAAAAGCTTGTGGGAGGGCTAATTGCCTTTCTCAAAGACTGTAATTTCAGGCGCGGAACTCAGCCGAAGCTACTCTGGAGTGGAGCTGTATCTGTGTTCTTTGTGTTTCGTCATAGTTTTCTGCAGCGCCAAAGCTACTTAGTCTTTGCAAGAAAACGCCAAATACTGCGTTATTCTTGCCTTGAAAATAGTCATTTACAATCAGTAAACTCCTCATTTTCAATGCTTCGAAAGCCTTGTCTTTGACGTTTTCTTATCAAAGACTTTAAAAAATAGGAGTTTTCTGGCAGGCACTATTTATGACGTTTTTTAAGAATTTTTATAACATCCTCAATCCGGTAATTCTTAACGCTTAATAAAACAAGCAAATGATATACCAAATCTGCTGCCTCATTTAAAAATAATTTGTCGTTGCTGTCTTTAGCTTCAATAATAAGCTCAACAGCCTCTTCTCCTACTTTCTGTGCTATTTTATTTAGTCCTTTATTAAATAGTTCGGTTGTATAAGAATTTTCAGGCATTTCAACTTTGCGTTGTTCAATTATATCCTGCAACTGTTTAATGAAGCTTAAATCTTTTGAGTTCATGCATTTGTATTTTTAACGTTTTGTTTTGTTACTTGAATAAAATTTGGTTAAATAATTAGTCTTTGCAAGAAAACGCCAAATACTGCGTTATTCTTGCCTTGAAAATAGTCATTTACAATCAGTAAACTCCTCATTTTCAATGCTTCGAAAGCCTTGTCTTTGACGTTTTCTTATCAAAGACTTTAAAAAATAGGAGTTTTCTGGCAGGCACTAGTTAACACTATTTTTCTTATCTACTTGTTTACTTTTCACTTATATTCTTACCGGTATATTTCTTTTGTGCAAAAAGGTTTTTAATTGGGGAACAGTGATTTCTTTGAAATGAAAAATACTAGCTGCAAGTCCTGCATCTGCTTTGCCAACAGTAAATACTTCAGCATAATGTTCCATATTTCCTGCTCCACCGGAGGCAATTATTGGAATGGAAAGTTTTTCGGATAGTTTGGCTAAAGCCTTACATGCAAAACCGTTTTTAGTACCATCGTGGTTCATTGAAGTAAATAAAATTTCTCCCGCTCCCCGTTCCTGTGATTCCATAGCCCAGGAGAACAGTTCTTTATCAGTGGGTATCCTGCCTCCATTGACATAGGCCGTCCACTTTCCATCCTTGTCAAGAGCATCAATAGCTACAACCACAAATTGGCTTCCAAAATTTAATGCCATCTGATCAATTAGTTCAGGGTTTTTAATTGCAGCTGAGTTAATAGAAACTTTATCTGCACCAGCTGCGAGTAATGCTTCAATATCCACAAGCTCTGATATGCCCCCTCCTACAGTAAAAGGGATATTCAAGTTTCTGGCAATTCGTTTTACCAATTCAACGAATGTTTTTCGTCCTTCATGTGAGGCAGTAATATCTAAAAATACTAGTTCATCAGCCCCCTGGTCGGCATACATGGCACCGAGTTCAACAGGGTCGCCAACTTCGCGGATATTCACAAAATTAACACCTTTTACAGTCATACCACTTCTAACGTCAAGGCATGGTATTATTCTTTTAGCAAGCATGTGTAAATTTTAATCTTTTAATTCGTTTTTTTTATTAATTCTTCTAGCTCCGATAGTTTTATTTTATTTTCATAAATAGCTTTTCCGATTACAACACCATTAACCCCCGAATTATCAAGTATTTCAATATCCTTTAACGAGGATATTCCACCGCTTGCAATGATATGTAAATCAGCAAAAAGCTGTTTAATATTTTTGTACAAATCAAAAGAAGGACCTTTAAGCATACCATCTTTTGTTATATCGGTGCATAATACTTTTTTTATCCCGATTTTTATTTTTTCTGCCAAGAAATCAAATAAATCAATATCTGTTGCATTTAACCAACCGGTGATTGCAATTTTATAATCATTCACATCAGCTCCTAAAATAATTTTTTCACCTCCATACATATCTATCCATGTCTCGAACATGCACAAATCAGTAACAGCAATACTTCCAACAGTAACCATATCTGCACCATTATCAAATACTTTTTTAATGTCATCATTGGTTTTTATCCCTCCTCCAAAATCAATCTTTAAGTTTGTAGTTGATGCAATATTGGATAGTACTTTTAAATTAACTACACTTTTTGCTTTTGCCCCGTCAAGGTCAATAAGATGTAACCTTTTAAGCCCGGCATCTTCAAATTTTTTAGCTACTTCAACAGGGTTTTCGCTATACACTTTTTTCGTTTGATAATTACCTTGTTCAAGGCGAACACATTTGCCTTCTATAATATCGATGGCTGGAATTATTTCTATCATAGATTAATAAAATTTTCTAAAATTTTGGCTCCTACTTTTCCACTTTTTTCAGGATGAAACTGGGTGGCAAAAAAATTATTTTTATGCAGTGCAGCACTAAACGGTTTAATATAATCGCAGGTACCAATAGTATCGTTTCCAACAGTTGCATGATAACTGTGTACAAAATAAACAAATTGGTTGTCATCCATATTCTCAAACAACCTGCTTTTTAAATCATATATATTATTCCATCCCATTTGAGGGACTTTGGTGATATTTTCCATACCTTGTTCAGGTTGAAACTTTTTTACAGTTTCATTAAAAATTCCAATACAGGGTGTATTATTTTCTTCAGAGAATTTACACATCAATTGCATTCCTAAACATATACCTAATACAGGTTGTTTCAAATCTTTTATAAGTTTATCGAGTTTTTCTTTTTCCAGGAATTTCATTGTTGTACTGGCCTCTCCAACCCCGGGGAATATAACTTTATCAGCCGATTTAATAATATCGTGTTCATTTGTTACAACAGGATGTAGCCCTAAACGTTGAAGAGCATAATCAACCGACATAATGTTACCTGCATTGTATTTTATAATCGTTATGTTCATTTATTATAATACTCCTTTTGTTGACGGAAGTTCAAAATTATATAAATCCTTTTTAATAGCCACTTTAATTGCCCTGCCAAATGCTTTAAATATGGCTTCTATTTTGTGGTGTTCATTTTTACCTTCGGCTTTAATATTTAAATTACACCTGGCAGTATCCGAAAATGATTTAAAAAAATGCATAAACATCTCGGTTGGCATATCTCCAACCATTTCTCTTTTAAACTCGGCATTCCAAACCAACCAGCTTCTGCCCGAGAAGTCAATGGCCACTTGAGCCAAACAATCGTCCATGGGAAGCATAAATCCATATCTTTCGGTTCCTGTTTTATCTCCAAGTGCTTTAAAAAACGCTTCGCCCAAAGCGAGTGCAGTATCTTCAATGGTATGATGTTCATCAACGTTAAGATCGCCTTTTACTTTAATGGTAATATCTGTTCCTGAATGCCTGGCTATTTGGTCAAGCATGTGATCAAAAAAACCTAACCCGGTTGAAATTTCAGCTTTTCCCGATCCGTTAAGATTTAAAGTTACCTGTATACTGGTTTCACCGGTTTGTCTAAAAACCTCGGAAGAACGTATTCTTCCCGCGATAAAACTATAAATACTATCCCAATCTTCAGTAATCAATATACACTGGCTTTCCAGTCCTTTATTTTTTATCTCTTGTTGTTTTTTATTATTACCCAGCAAAATTCCTTTGGCCCCAATATTCTTTGCCAGTTCAATATCGGTTATTCTATCGCCAATTACAAGTGAATTTTCAAGGTCATAATCACCCGAAAGGTATTTTCCAAGTAAGCCTGTTCGAGGTTTTCTATTTGGTGAATTATCTTCGGGAAAGCTGTTGTCTATAAGAATGTTGTCGAAAGTTATTCCTTCATTCTCAAATATCTTAAGCATTTTGTTTTGAACTAATCTGAATTTTTCTTCAGGAAAGGAAGATGTTCCCATGCCATCCTGGTTGGTTATAATTACCAATTCAAAATCGAGGTTGGTTTTTATAAAATAAAGATTTCTGAAAACTTTTGGCAAAAATTCAAGTTTTTCAAGTGAATCAACCTGTTCATCAGGAGGTTCTTTTATTAATGTTCCATCACGGTCAATAAATAATGCCTTTTTCATGTACTTATATTCAATTAAATTTCAGTAATTTTTTCGTATTCCGTTATTGCCTGAAGCAATAAATTATTTTCATTTTTTGTCCCAATGGTAATACGTAAACATCCGTCACATAGGCTCTCCCTGCTTCTATCCCGTATTACAATTTTATGGGCGATAAGATAATCAAATAACTGTCTTGCTTTTTTAAAACGTACCAATAAAAAATTAGCATCAGAAGGATATACTTTTTCAACAATACTTAAAATTTGTAGTTCTTTTGCAATCCTTATTCTTTCGCTTAATATTTCATTTATCCAATTATTTTTCTGATTATTTTCATAAAGATATTCATCGACCTTTTGTAAGGTAAGGCCATTTATATTATAAGGATATTTTATTTTATTTAAGTTATGTATTACATCTGAATGTGCAAAAGCCATTCCAAGCCTTATGCCTGCCAATCCCCATGCTTTACTGAATGTTTGAAGAATTACTAAATTTTGAAATTCATCAAGCTTTGGTAATAAGCTTTTACTTTCGGAAAAATCAATATATGCTTCATCTAAAATCAAGAAACCATTAAATTCATTAAGAATTTTTGTTATATCTTCTTTGTTTAAGCTATTTGAGGTAGGATTGTTCGGTGAACAAAGAAAAATAAGTTTTGTATTTTGATTTGTTTCTTTTAGAATGTTATCAGTATCTAATTGAAATTCTGAAGTTAATAACACTTTTTTATATGTAACATGGTTAATATCGGCACATACTTTATACATTCCATAGGTAGGATCGATAGATACGATATTGTCAATGGCGGGTTCACAAAATGCGCGAATTAATAAATCAATAGCTTCATCACTTCCATTACCTAAAAATATTTTATCAGGGGCAACCTTTTTTATTTTACTTATTTTATTTTTTATTTTCCATTGCAATGGGTCCGGATAGCGGTTAAATGGACCGTTATTTGGGTTTTCATTGGCATCGAGAAATATGGCATCATTGTCCGAATATTCATCACGGGCAGAAGAATATGGCTTTAATGATTTGATATTGTCCCGTAATAAATTATCTATGTTAATTTTTTTCATCTTTCCTAATTTTATTTAACCTGAGAGAAACAGCGTTTTTATGTGCAATTAGTTTTTCTGCCTGGGCCATAATTTCTATTGCCTTGCCTATGTTTTTTAACCCTTCCGGTGATATTTTCTGAAAGGTTATTTTCTTTACATAATTATCCAAGTTTACACCGTTATAGGCTTTGGCATAACCGTATGTTGGCAAAGTATGATTTGTACCCGAAGCATAATCACCGGCACTTTCGGGGGTATATTCACCAATAAAAACACTTCCGGCATTAACTATTTTTTCAGCAAGTTCACCAGCATCGTTGGTTGATATGATAAGATGTTCAGGAGCATATTCATTAATTATATCTACCATTTCATTTTTGTCTTTTACTAAAATTATCCTGCTGTTTTCCAATGCTTTTTTAGCTATTTCTGCACGAGGTTGCGATTGCAATTGAGTAGTTAGTTCATCCTGTACCTTTTGAACTATTGCATCACTTGTTGTAACCAGCATAACCTGGCTATCTGTACCATGTTCGGCCTGTGATAATAAATCCGAAGCAATAAAAGAAGGATTTGAACCGGCATCTGCCATTACTGCTACTTCTGAAGGGCCGGCTGGCATGTCGATTGCTACTTCATTTCTGGCCACAATTTGTTTCGCTGCTGTAACATATTGGTTCCCGGGGCCAAATATTTTGTATACTTTTGGTATGGTTTCGGTTCCGTAAGCCATAGCGCCGATAGCCTGTATACCTCCAATTTTAAATACTTGCGTTATTCCCGATATTCTAGCGGCATAAAGAATCGCCGGGTTTATTTCTCCCGATTTACCCGGAGGTGAACACAAAACAATTTTATTACACCCTGCAATTTTTGCAGGAATAGCTAACATTAACACCGTAGAAAACAAAGGAGCAGTTCCACCGGGTATGTACAATCCTACTTTTTCAATTGCAACACTTTTTTGCCAGCATATAACTCCTTCTGTTGTTGTTATTTTTTTTATTTCTGCTTTTTGCGGTTCATGAAACTTAGTAATATTAGTTATGGCTATTTCAATTGATTCCTTTAGTTCATTACTAATTTTTTTGTCAGCTTTTATAAATTCATCTTCGTGAACAACAAATGAAGAAAGTGTTACCTTATCAAACTGTTCTGTATATTTTTGTACTGCTTTATCTCCATTGTTTTTTATATCTTGCAGTACTTTATTCACTACAAGATCAACTGAAGTATTTTCAAATAAAGGGCGTTTTAATAGCTTATCCCATTCTTCCTTTTTAGGGAACCTAAAAACTTTCATTTATTGAGTTTTAAATTGATTTTTATTTTTTTTTTTAAAGCAAAAAAATTACCGAGCAATAATAAACCAATGCCAAAAATAGCTGATTTTTGCCATTGATAGCCTTCAAAAATTGTTGAAACTAGCATAGCCAGGATCGGAATAATTAAGATCATATATACTGCCCGGTCTGGCCCTATCCTGCCTATAAGTTTCAAATATAAGGTTGTTGCAATAATAGACCCAAAAACAGTTAAATATACAAGAGAAATAATATATGACGGTTTAATGTCAATATGCAGTCTAATACCACTGGCAATGGCAATAATAAACATAAGTAGCGCGCCATATAACATTCCAAATGCATTTGATTGTATTACAGGCACATTATTTTTTTGATTATATGCTGAAATGATATTTCCAAGTGAAGCCAAAACTACCGAT
>CAZWGG010000133.1:4720-10317 GCA_964633305.1 uncultured Bacteroidales bacterium | reverse complement strand
CCAAAATACCCTGTTAACAGGATATCATATATATTTAATAATAGCAAGGCCCATACTATTTTAGTGCAGGACAAGTATAAAAAATTATTAAGCAATGAATATAATACTATAATCCTTGAGTCGGTTGATTATTTAGAAAAAAGAGACAATATTCCGGTTAAAGCATCTGCAAACGATTTAATTTATGTGATATATACTTCCGGTTCTACAGGAAACCCTAAAGGGGTAATGATTGAGCATCATTCTGTTGTTAACAGGTTAAGCTGGATGCAAAAGATGTATCCTATCGGAGAAGGTGATATTATTTTACAAAAAACCCCTACCGTATTTGATGTTTCTGTTTGGGAACTATTTTGGTGGTCATTATATGGAAGCCGTTTACACTTATTAATACCCGGAGAAGAAAAAGACCCGTTTAAAATTATTGATGCCATTTCTAAATATGGTATTACTACTATACACTTTGTCCCTTCAATGTTAAATGCATTTTTAGAAACTGCAATTGAGTTTAAGAGAAACAAAAATCTAATAACACTACGGCAAGTTTTTGCAAGTGGTGAAGCATTGCAAATGAATCATATTGATCAATTCAATAAAGTCTTCAATAATCAGGATTTTACAAAACTCATTAACCTTTATGGCCCAACAGAAGCTACGGTTGATGTCTCATATTACAATTGTGATCGCATTAAAAATAGTACCGTTGTTCCAATTGGGAAACCCATAGACAATATTCATTTATACATTTTTGATTCTAATTTAAAATTACAGCCGGTTGGTATCCCTGGCGAATTATATATTGCAGGAGCTGGATTAGCAAGGGGTTATTTACATAATTCCGAATTGACCAAAGAAAGGTTCATACAAAATCCAAGTAAGGCAAAAGAAAGAATTTATAGAACAGGTGATTTAGCCAGGTGGCTACCTGATGGAAATATAGAATTTCTGGGAAGAATCGATTTTCAAGTAAAAATAAGAGGATTTCGTATTGAACTGGGTGAAATTGAATTTCAGATTTTAAATAATGAAAAAATAAAAGAAGCGGCTGTTTCATTATACCAGGATGAAGATAGCAGTCCATACCTGTGTGCCCACCTGGTAGCAAACGGGAAAATAAATGAAGCGGAAATAAAAGAGTATTTGAAGGAGCGTTTACCAGAATACATGGTGCCGGATTATATTGTTTGCATGGAAGAGATGCCCCTTACACATAATGGAAAACTGGACAGAAAAGCTTTACCCGGTCCCGAAATGACTAAAACCGAAGCATTTTCTGCACCTCAAAATAACACGGAAACAAAGTTGGTTGAAATTTTTACCGAAGTATTAAATCTTAAGGATAATAGAAATATTGGCAGGAATGCAAATTTCTTTAAAAGGGGAGGCCATTCCTTAAAAGCCATAAAATTGGTGACCAAAATTCACAGGGAACTCAAGGTGAAAATTAAATTGGAGAAAATTTTCCAATACCCTATTCTATCTCAATTGGCCTCATATATAAATAGCGTTGAGAAAAAAGATTTTAGAGCCATAAAACCGGCAGAAAAAAGAGAATACTACCCGCTCTCTTCTGCCCAAAAACGACTCTATTTCTTACAACAATTTGATCCAAAATCTGTGGCTTATAACATGCCATTTATGTTTACATTAAATAAAAAATATAATATTGAAAAAATAATTAATGCTTTAAACATACTAATTAGTCGCCATGAAAGTCTTCGAACAGCCTTTGAGACTATAAACGACGAGCCTGTTCAACGTATTTATGATAATATATTACCGAATGTTGAATACCAAACAATTGCTCATTCACAGCTAAATGAGTTATCAAGTCAATTTGTAAAGAATTTTGACCTATCGACAACACCGTTAATCCGGGTTAAAGTGTTAGAATTCGAAGAAGATAAACCCCCTGTTTTGTTAATTGATATTCATCATATAATTACTGACGGGTTGTCGCTTAACCTGTTGGAAAAAGAATTTAAGGATATTTACGAAGGAGTTGATCTATTTCCGGTAAAGCTTCAATACAAAGATTATTCACAGTGGTATTTACACCAGATGCAAATGGAATTTTTGAAAGATCAGGAAAACTACTGGATAAATACTCTTTCAAAAAATTTGCCTGTTCTGGATCTGCCTTTAGACTCAGACAGAGGTAAGATTCAAACTTTTGATGGTAAAAACGTGATTTTTCTTTTGAACGAGATAGAAACTAATATCGTAAAAAATATTGCTGAACAAAACAAGGCAACTATTTATATGACAATCTTTTCGCTTATCTCTGTATTGCTTTCAAAATTAAGTGATCAGGAAGATATTATCATAGGGATGCCTGGTGAGGGAAGAACACACAACGATTTAGAAAAAACAACAGGAATGTTTGTAAATATGCTTCCTATTCGTTTATTCCCACTAAAGAACCTATCATTTGTTGAATATTTAACCCATGTCAAAACTCAAATTATAAACGCCCTGCAAAATCAGGATTATCAATTTGATGATTTACTTGAAAAAGTATTGGACAAACGTGATGCCAGTCGAAATCCTGTTTTTGATGTGTTGTTCCATATGTTGCATGACGATAACAACGATACTTTACCGGTTTTTGATGAGAATCTTCTTCACAATCATCAAAAATCAATGGCCCGTTTCGATATTAACATCGAAGCTATTGATTATGGTAAAATCATTTTCTTTTCATTCAATTACAATAGTAACCTCTTTAAAGAAGAAACTATTGACCGGTTTATTAATTATTTCAAAACGATAATTGCTGAATTGAAAAATTCAACTATTAAACTTCAGGATATAATAATTACAAAAGACTTACAAGATATTCAATCGGAGTCATTCAAAACCAGTTTAGACGATTTTAATTTCTGACACATGGATTTATCAGAGAATAAAGAAAAACTTCTGTTGGCACTTTTACCTTTTTGGACCCCTTTAATACCACCTGTGGGTATTATTAGCATTTCAAAATACCTGACTTCATTAAATATAAAAATAAAGTCCGTTGACTATAATACACAAGAAGTTCTTAATGATTATTACCAGGAATATTTTAATACGTTGGCCCAAAATATTACAAAAGAAAAGAGGGGCAATTTCTATAACATGGGCCACGATGTTCTTAATGCTCACTTATTAGCTTTGATTAATAAATCAGAAGAAACTTACTTAAAACTTATAAATGATATTATCTACAAAAATTTTGCAGTTAACGTATCCGTAAATTCAATTTTACAATTAACAGATATTTTGAACCGTTACTTTCAAGAACTTGGATATCTTTTTATTTCCCAGGTAGAAGAATTTAAGCCGACCATACTTGGGCTTTCTGTTTACCGGGGAACTTTGGCTTCATCACTATGTATAAGCAAGCTCATTAAAACAAAATATCCCGAAATTAAAATTTTAATGGGTGGTGCCATATTTTCACAAGAACTATATTATGGTTCTGAAAACTTTGAAAGATTTAACAAAAAAGCCACATATATTGATCATATTTTTTTGGGTGAAAGCGAAGAACTTATTTATAAGTTCTTAACTGAAAAATTAGAACATAAACGTATTTATTGCCTGGATGATATTAATAAACAATATATTGACATTTCATCTGTTCAACTTGATAATTTAAAAGGTTTTGAGCTTCAATACTATCCGTATTTGCCCACATTTGCATCGAGAAGTTGCCAGTTTCAGTGTGGCTTTTGTGCAGAAACAATAAATTTTGGGAAGTATCGCAAAAGAAATATAGATATTGTTATTAAAGAAATGACAACCTTAAGTCGGCTCTATAAATATCAACTATTCCTGTTTTGCGATTCACTTTTAAATCCTGTTATTAACGAACTAGCCACGAAATTAAAAGAAAGTGACAATAGCCTGTACTGGGATGGCTATTTAAGAATCGATAAGCAATCTTGTAACCGGCAAACGGTTCTTTCATGGAGAAATGGAGGATTTTATCGGGCCAGGCTTGGTATCGAAAGCGGCTCACAACGAGTTCTTAATCTTATGGATAAACGGATAACTCTTGAACAGGTTCAACAATCTCTTATTTGCTTGTCAGAAGCGGGGATAAAAACTTCAACTATGTGGATAGTAGGTTATCCCGGAGAAACAGATGAAGATTTCAAATTAACATTAGATTTCATAACTATATTTCAAGACTATATTTATGAAGCAGAATGTAATCCTTTCAGGTTTTTCCCTTTTGGACAAGTTAATTCCAAATATTGGTCAGACAGGGGAAATAGCATACGGCTTTACAATACAAAAGGAAAGGATGAGTTATTAGTGGATACCTGGATAATTGATGATCCCCAAAGAAATGTTGTACTAGACAGAATGAACCAGTTTGTTAACCTGTGTAATAAATTAAGCATTCCTAATCCCTATTCTTTGCACGATATTAGTCAAGCTGATATGCGGTGGAAAAATTTACATGAAAACGCTGTTCCTTCGTTACTTGACTTCAAAACTCAGAATATGAACATAAAGGAATGTAAAGGAATTACATTAAGGTCAGAATCTGACGAAACGGCTGATATTTTTAATGACGATTTTAGTTTTTAAAAAAACAAATTTGTGACAAATACTTCCTTAAAGGATTGAGCCCAATAAACTTAAAATAAAACTCCAAAAAGAAATTACAGAATGATAAACAATTCTTTACATGAAGAAGAAATAAAAATTGCAGCTTCTCAAAAAATCAAAGAAAAAGATTTTTGGTTTAATAAATTATCTGAAGATTTTGAAAAAACAGTTATACCATATGATAATCAATTTCCAAATAAAAAAGATATCAACTACAATTACCACAAAAATGAATTAGATAAAGACATCACTGAAAAAATAATTTCAATAAGTAAAGGCGATCCGCCAAAAGTTTTTATTGTTCTATTTACAGGATTAATGATTCTGATCAATAAATTAATTCGAAAAAAAGATATTACTATCGGTATTCCGGTTGTGTATCAACATACCGATAAAAAATTAACAAATACCTTATTAGTAATCAGGAGTCAAATAAATGAGAATATTTCGTTTAGGAATTTATTGCTAAATATAAGGCAAGAGGTTGTACAGGCAGTCGAAAACCAGAATTATCCTATAAAAGCGTTAGTTTACAATATGAAACTTACATATTCTGATACAGATTTCCCACTTTTTGACATTGGATGCATGCTTCGGAATATACATTGCAAAGAGTATTTCCAGGATATAAAGCCTGCCTTGTTATTTAATCTTGACTTTAATAAAGAAAAAATTTTGTGCCAAATTGAATATAACACCTCGTTATACAATTCAGATACCATTAATCAATTGTCAAAGTTTTATAGCAAGATTTTAAGAGATACGCTGAATAATCCTGATGAAATATTAACCAAGATAGGGTTATTGAGCGAAGAAGAAAAAGTATTTATACTTTATGAATTAAATAATACATCGGTTGAATATCCAAAGAACAAACTAATTCATGAACTTGTATGTAATGAAGCACTTAAATCACCTGACAAAGATGCATTATTTCAGGATAGGAAAGGATTTTCATATAAACACTTGAATGAATTTAGTAACAAGTTAGC
>CAZWGG010000133.1:0-4710 GCA_964633305.1 uncultured Bacteroidales bacterium | reverse complement strand
GAATGCAGTGGTCATGAAATTGCTGATCCGCAGAGCTCATCATTTAATTGAAAAAGGCATAAGGTCAAATGATATTGTTGGAATTAATATAAATCGTTCCATAGAATATGTTGTCGGTATTTTAGGAATTTTAAAAGCAGGAGCTGCCTTCCTGCCCATTGATGTTGATTATCCTAAAGAACGGGTAATCTATATTATTGATGACAGCAAATGCAAGCTTTTAATAACCGAAAATGATGAATTGAATGAAATAATAGAAGTTCCTTTGATTAATCCGGGTGATCTGTCGGCTATCGAAAACCAAAGTAAAGAATTTCCCGCTGAAACAGACCCTGACAAATTAGCTTATGTTATTTATACATCAGGAACAACAGGTAACCCAAAAGGAGTGATGATAAGTCATAAAAATATCGTAAATTATTCTACATGGGCAGTTAGCCAATACCTTCAAAAAGGTAAAGAAACAATTTTTTCTCTATTCTCATCCATATCTTTTGATTTAACGATGACATCCATATTCCCTCCTTTGATTTCCGGAAATAAGATCAAAATTTTTGGAGAAGAATACAACGATATTATTATTGAAAAACTTTGTGAAGACAATAATATCAATTTATTAAAGATTACTCCTACACACTTAAAACTTATTCTTACTTATAAAAGCCTTAATAAGAAAAAACAGGAAAACATAAAGTGCCTGATACTGGGAGGAGAGGATCTCGAATCAAAACTGGCCTTTGCTGCCATGGAATATTACAATAGTGATGTGAAAATTTACAATGAATACGGTCCAACGGAAACCACGGTTGGTTGTATGATCCATCAATTTGATGCGGAAGAAGATAAAAACAGGACTGTTCTTATTGGCAGTCCCATTCAAAACACACAAATCTATATACTTGATGATAATTTAAATGCTTTACCTAACAGGGCAATTGGAGAAATTTATGTTTCTGGAGATAATGTATCTGCCGGGTACTTATATCGAGATAAGTTAAATCAAGAAAAGTTCATAAAAAATCCTTTTATTGAAAACAGCCTGTTGTATAGGACCGGCGACCTGGCTAAACGGACCTCCGGAGGTAAAATTGAATTTCTGGGCCGTTCAGATAACCAGGTAAAAATAAGTGGGTATCGAATAGAATTAGGAGAAATAGAATCGAAGTTATGTAACCATCCGGATAT
Organism: uncultured Bacteroidales bacterium; assembly: GCA_964633305.1. GTDB lineage: Bacteria > Bacteroidota > Bacteroidia > Bacteroidales > UBA10428 > CAZWGG01. The sequence continues at coordinate 3,525 of CAZWGG010000133.1, read as the reverse complement.
TAGAGAAACTGTTGTTGTTGCAAGAACAGATAAAGAAGGAGAGAAATCGATATGTGCTTATTATATTTCGGATGCAGATTTAAAAAATGTTGATCTATGGGAATATTTATCGGTTGATTTGCCCAATTATATGTTTCCCTCATATTTTGTTCGTATAGAGAGTATTCCATTCACAAGTAATGGTAAGCTCGATAAAAATGCTTTGCCTGCCCCAACATTAGAGAAACAACAAAGTTATATAAAACCGAGAAATGAAATCGAACAAATTTTAGCTAATCTCTGGTCAGAAGTGTTGGCAGTAGACAAAGAAAATATCAGTATTGATACCAATTTTTTTGAGATTGGTGGAAACTCTCTTAAATCAATCAGAATGTTTAACCTTATTAAAAGTAATACCTCTTTTGATATCACCATTGCAAAGTTATTTACTTACCCTACTATTCGCTCTCTGGCTGATCATTTAAATTCTGTAAATACTGGCAAAGAATATGAAATTGACGACAGATCTGAAATCTTAAACGATAGAAGAGAGCGACTAGCCTCAAGGGCAAGACGATAAAACAGTAAAGTATAACATGAGTAAAAAAGAGAATACATACACAGGGTTTGAGGTTGCTGTTATTGGCATGTCAGGAAAGTTTCCCGGAGCCGGCTCGATCAATAAATTCTGGGATAATTTAAAGAATGGAGTTGAATCTATATCTTTTTTTAGTGATGAAGAACTAATAAATGCAGGCATAGAAGAGAACCTTTTAAATCATCCTGATTATGTAAAAGCCGGCAGTGTAATTGAGGGTAAAGAATATTTTGATGCTAATTTTTTCAATTATTCCCCGGCTGAATCAAAAATTATGGACCCACAAATAAGAATCTTCCATGAAACAGTATGGGAAGCACTGGAAGATGCGGGATATGACCCACATCGATATAAAGGGTTAATTGGTTTGTATGCAGGTGCAAGTCCCAATTTGCATTGGGAAGCATATTCTTTAATGGCAAATAAGTCAATAGATGATTTTTCAGCTTTTCATCTTCGTGAGAAAGATTTTCTTTCCACTCGAATTTCTTATAAATTAGGATTGAACGGACCGAGTCTGCTAATTTATAGTTCATGTTCTACTTCCTTAGTGGCTATCCATGTTGCATGCCAGGCATTAATAGCTGGTGAGTGTGACATCGCATTGGCAGGAGGCGTTCGTGTATTCAACTCATTTAAAACAGGATACCTGTATAAAGAAGGCATGATTAATTCTTCCGATGGCCATTGTCGTGCATTTGATGCCAAAGCAGATGGAACAATTGGTGGTGAAGGCTCCGCGGCAGTAGTACTTAAAATGCTTGATCAGGCTATACAAGACGGTGATAATATTCATGCCGTTATTAAAGGCACCTTTATAAATAACGATGGAATTCGAAAAATGGGCTTCACTGCCCCTAGTGTTAAGGGCCAGGCTGAAGTAATAAAAAATGCATTAGCCGTAGCAAAGGTTGACAAAAAAACAATAGGATATATTGAAACGCATGGTACAGGAACTTCTTTAGGCGACACCATTGAAGTAGAAGCATTAAACCTTGCCTATGGGAAAAGTAAAATCAAATATTGTTCAATTGGATCTGTAAAAACTAATGTTGGTCATCTTGATTCTGCAGCTGGTGTTGCCGGTTTTATTAAAACTGTTTTAGCATTGAAAAATAAAAAAATACCTCCTAGTTTACACTTTAAAAATCCAAATCCGAAAATTGATTTTCAGGACAGCCCATTTTATGTTAATACGGAACTTAAGGACTGGCTTAGTAATGGAACCTCCCGCAGGGCCGGTGTAAGTTCTTTTGGAATTGGCGGGACAAATGCCCATATTATCCTGGAAGAAGCTCCTGATATGAGTGTTATTTCTAATAACAAACCTTATCAATTATTAATATTTTCAAGCAAAACTAAAACGGCACTTAAACGTAATATAGAAAATCTGATTTCATACATTGATTCAAATAAGAAAACCAATTTAGAAGATATTGCATATACCTTACAAACAGGAAGAGCTGCATTTCCTCATAGAGGATATATTGTTTGCAGTGATAAACAAGATGCGGTAAACCAACTAACCCAAAAAGAAAATATTCGTTTCAATACTGTAAATACATCTTTAAGTGCTCCTAATATCGTTTTCATGTTTCCTGGACAAGGAACTCAATATGTTGCAATGGGAAAAGAGATTTATACCCATAATAACTATTTTAAGAAAGAAATAGATACATGTTTCAACATTGCTGCAACTTTAGGAGTAAAAGAGTTAAAAGATATTTTATTTTCTGCCGAAAAAAAATCATCGAAATATCAGGCAATTAATGATACACAATACACTCAACCCCTTCTTTTTATTATAGAGTATTGCCTTGCGCGTTTAATTATGCATTGGGGTATTGAGCCCGATATTATGATTGGCCACAGCATTGGTGAATTCACAGCAGCTTGTATCAGTGGCGTATTAACATTAAAGGATGGTTTAAAACTGATTATTCAGCGCGGAAGATTAATGGCAGGTCTGGAAAAAGGCAGTATGATTAGTTTACGATGTTCGAAAAGTAAAGCCTTGAGTTTTGCAAAAAATGGCATTTCTCTTGCTGCTGAAAATAGTTCTGATTTATTTGTGCTGTCAGGTAAAAATAAAGAAATAGATAAGTTAGAGACCAAACTAATTGATGAAAAAATTGAGTATCGCCGGTTATTAACTTCACATGCTTTCCATTCCAATATGATGGATCCTATATTGAACGAATTTGAAAGTATGGTTAACAATATTGAACCGGGTGAAATTATTATCCCTTATATTTCCAATATAACAGGAGAAAAAATAACCCATAAAGATATCCATGATAAGTCTTACTGGAGCAGGCATCTACGAAATACTGTCAGGTTCTTTGACGGAATTTCCACATTGATGGAACATGAAAATGTTGTATTTATTGAAATAGGTACTGGACGTGCCTTAAGTACATTTGTTAATGCACACCAATTTAAAAAGCAACTGCATAAAACTATTAATCTTTTACCACATGCACAGGAAAATCATTCCGATTATTTCTATTTAACAGGGAAATTAGGCGAATTATGGATACACGGAGTCGAAATTGATTGGAACAATTATCATGAAGATGAAAACCTTCATAAAGTTTCTTTACCTACTTATTCATTTGATAAAGTTGAATTTCCTGTAAATGTCGATCCTTTTAAAATGATATCACAAATGATGTCATTCTCTTCTTCTCTGGATAAGAAAAAAGATGTTTCTGATTGGTTTTATATTCCATCCTGGAAAAAATCAGTGATTTCAACTTACATACCAGAAAATATTCTAAAGACAACATCTTTTTTACTATTTACAGACGAATATGATATTTGTAAAAATATATTTTCACATGGCAAAGTTAGTACGTACCAATTAATTTTTATTAGTAAAGGAAAAACCTTTGAACAGCTTTCAGAGAATTCCTACAAGGTAAATCCTAATCGTGAGGAAGATATTA
>CAZWGG010000132.1:6717-10329 GCA_964633305.1 uncultured Bacteroidales bacterium | reverse complement strand
AAACGGCTATTTCATCGCCTTCAGCGGTCTGCATATTGTCTATGGTTAAAGAAGTTACGTAAATATTCATGTGGTCTGTACCTTTTCCGTCCCACACTTTTTGAAAGTATTGAGCATTTGCAATATGCAGTGTGGCTGTTAGAATCGTAAGTATTATTGACTTTTTCATAAGCTGCGTTTAAAAATTATTTATTAAATTACCGGGTTATGCAAACACTTTTTACCATAGTATTTCTTTCTGTTGAAAGACGATACAAGTAAGCCCCGTTTGGAACGTTGTTCCCGGTATAGTCTTTTCCGTCCCACGTAATTTTATGGTTTCCGGCATCGAAATTTTTGTTTGCGATTACCGCAATTTTTTCTCCTAACAGGTTGTAAACTGTAATTATTACTCTTCCTGCGCGTTCAATACCAAATTCAATAGTTGTTTCCTGATCGAATGGATTTGGATAGGCATTCCCCAGCCAATGACTGATAGTCCCGTCAGGGCTCACATTAGTCGCAGATGAGCCTATTTGCAGGATACCTGTCCCACTGTTTACAAAACAGGAAGGGTATTCACCCAAAGCTGCTTCATCAATATCGATGATTTCTTGTTTGTTGGCTGACTGCCAAATCCTGATCTTAATTTCATGACCTTCTATAAAACCATCCTGTTCGTTAGTGGTAGGATCGTCTTTCGAAGCCCTGACGGAAATTAATTCGGTTCCGGGAGTGTATTTCACTGCCCCGGCACAGACATTATCATCGTAGACAGCAATTTCATCCTCTTCACTGATAGAAATACCAGTGACCGCTGTTACCGGGATGTAGATATTCATGTGGTCCAGTCCATTTCCCTTGTATGCCGGAACAAAGTGCGACAACGGAATATCGGTGGTTGTACGTGCTGACTTAAGGATATCTGTTGGAACCACATGATCAAAATGAATGGAGTCGTCTCCAGGAGACGTGATATTGTTATTTACATTTATTTTATACCCTTTACCTGGTCTTAAAACATCAAATCCCTTTACCCACTTATTAATTGGGAAACCAAGGAATTCTATGGCCTGCCCTGATTCATTTTGAATCTTGACTAATGAACCCTCGTCCATAAGGTTGTACAACACGGAATCTGACAACGCTTTAAAACGGAAAGGATATCCCATGATGTTCCATCCCGGTATCAGCTTAATTGCCTTTATATCGACTTTTGTTCCACGAAGCTTTAAGGCAGTATCTGTAACCATTTTTACATTATAACCTTCTGACAGGGACATTTGCCCGATATCGTCAATTGCTTCATAAACAATATTACCGGCTTCGTCTTTGGCCATGATAACAGTATCGCCAAATGTACCGGGTTCAATATAATGCAGTATATCGCTCAAGTTAAGGTTACCTTGAGGCATAACATTGAAAGAAATCATGTTCCATCCTTTTGAGAGGGGTATTCTCTGTTCGGTATAGTTATCTGCATCCAGGGTTACCTCGGACAAGCCGTTTGAGGTAAATATCGTATCCCCCGAGTTATATACAGGGACAGGGACTTCGTATACCTTGTCTTCACTGCTTTTATACATCATGAACTTAATTTCGTTTCCCGGCACAAATCCGTCGATTGTAAAAGTGGTAAGCGGATTGTCTCGTGATGTTTTAATGTTCAAAGGTGCATGTACCCCGTCCATTGTATCTTTAACAAGTACAGCTCCAACAAGATTGTACGAATCAAAAACACCTATTTCATCGCCCGGTACCAGGGCAGTACCATTAATCCCGGCATCCGATACAACAAAGTTATGATGATCCAGCCCGTTTCCTTCCCATACTATATCATTGAAAAAGATAGGTTCGTACTTAAAAGGAATGGCACCCATATCGGCCGGTGAACCGTCTGCATCCAACGGTGAACCGGGGTGTCCTGCATCAATGGCCGGTGAGGTTATTCTAAGGCGATAATCGCCCGATCCGGAAGTAGTGTCAATAAACTGAGGGTCTTCAAATATATTTCCGGTATCAGAAACAATTGACAAAACAGAAGTAAAAGATGTATCTTTAACTCCGCCAGGGTTGTGGAATAAGTTATATTCCAGGCTGTCAATCCCATTTTCGTATCCATCTAAAAAACCAATATTTTTGCTAAAAGCAATAATATTATTCACCAGTTTAATATTTGCATTAAGAATGTTAACACCATTGTAATTCTGCGAAAAGGTATTGTTGATGACTGACAGCTTGATTCGGTCGTCAAATGGTGTGTTAAGACCATCTCCTGCATTATTATAAATTATGTTTTGGATAATGTTTACTTCTACCGTGTCAGACAAAGATGATTCGACATGAATTGCCGTTCCTGCATTGTTATATACAATGCACTGCTTAATATCAATACCTGCATCATAGACAAAAACAGCAGGGCCATTTGCCACACCTGTTATGGTTAAACCTGTAATACTTACTTTTTCTGTCCCCAGACTTTCGACGTAAAAGGCAGAATTATTGCCTTGCGCATCAATGGTACAATTTTCAGGGCCATGTTGTGAGCTTATGTTCAGGCTTTTGCTTACAATAATTGATGCTGTGATGTAATAAGTACCATCTTTAAGAATGACATTAGCACCTGCATCGGCGTATTTTATAGCAGTATCGGGTGAAGCATAAGGATTGTCAACACTGCCATCGCCACTTATGTCGTCGCCTGTGGTGGAGACCCATACCTTTAGTGTCACTGCTTCTCCGCCACCATCACCACCCGGTGGTTCTCCCGGCTGGGCTGATATTCGGACACATACGATGAACAGGAATAATGCTATCAAACCGATAGAACGGAGTACATCCAACTTTTTCATGTGTTTATTTTTTAATTTTTAAAGGTCACATGGAACTCACAAGAAGAAAATAGTCATTTTCGTGTGTGTAATAAATGATTATTTTTTAACATGTTCGTTTCATGTTATTAATTATTATTTAGTAATGACAATTTTTTCTGTAAATATTTTGTTTTCAATCATTAATCGTACAATATATATTCCCTGCCTGCTTACAGGGATGTATGATTTGCTGCTTGCTGCTGCTTTTCGCGCTACCAACGACCCGTTGATGCTGTAAACGTCAACTTGCGCAGGGACTGCCCTTCCTGATTCTGCTATAATCCCCATTCCCGAGGCATATATCCTGCACGGAACCGTTTCTTCAGCCTTTGTGCCGGTCAATGATTTCAGCTTGAAAACCAGCTCAAACCTTTCGGACGGAATACCCTGTTCGTGCCGGAAGGTATATGTGTTCCCTGTAACGATTGACACCATGCTGTTCTTGGCTTTATCTTTTAGCTCCACGTCGTAATCTTCAAAAGAACCGGACATAATTTCGATGGTATAACTTCCATTGGCAGACGACTTAAACCCAACAGGCAGAGCCAGACCCTGCGGGTCATCGTGAATGTTGTAAATAGCATAGTTCGTCTGGTTATCAGTAATATATAACTGCGGCACGGCCGGATTCATGCTGAAAAATTTGTACCCGTTGTTCGCAACGTTGTTTTTGTTGACAAATAGTTCGTCGTACCTGTTGTTCCCGGTAACTTTTAACCTGATTTGCGGCATTTCGGCTTTTGTACTTTTATATAAGTTT
>CAZWGG010000132.1:0-6707 GCA_964633305.1 uncultured Bacteroidales bacterium | reverse complement strand
CCGCCGGTAGCATGGGTACGGTCACCATCTTCAAACGTCAATGTGCCCGAAGTGCTGCCATTGCTTACTTTCACAAAAAAGCTCTGGCAGGGTTGTATGTATTGCCCCAGGCTACCGCCGCTTCCTGCCTGGTAACTCAGGTAATTCTCGGTCGAAGGATCCCATACCCAGAAAGTGTTGTCAACGTTCGAGCGTCCGATAGCCGTTAAATCAATGCAGGAAGGGTAGGGGTTTCCTGCAAAATTATACCCGTGCGTGGCATCGGCACCTGTATTGTTAAGGGTATAACAATATGTGCCGGTATTCAGCGTCCCCGAAAAAGTATAGGTTTTGCTGCCGCTCACCGGCTTAACAATATATCCCGTGCCCCTTGTAATACTGTTTTCTGTGTTGATGATGTTTGTCCACGAATTATCTGCTTCGTTATATGCGTATACATAATCGCCTGTAAAATACGTTCCCGCTGTTGTTGTATTCAAGGGAAGCGCCATACTGTGCCAGGTGTAATCAGTGGTATCCGTGCTTCCCTGGCTTACCCAGCGCTGCATGTTCATTGTGCCGGTATTTGTGATGCTTCCGGTGGTAATCAGCGAAGCCGAAGCGCCACTACCCGATGGAGATTGCAGGCTTATCGTCCCCTCATTGGTCAGGTCGCCCAACACAGTCAGCTTGCTGTTGGCCTGCATGGTCAAAGTACCGCCGGAGGCGACCGTCATATCACCTGCTACTGTAGTTGTCGAAGTGCTTGATGGCAGGGAGATACTGCTGTTAACAAACATATTGCCTGTAACTGAAAAGCTGCTGTCGATGGTTGGCGAAGTGCCTGCATCAATATAGAGGTTTGCCATGGTGGGAGAGCCACTCAGGACAGGGTTGTTGCCGACGGTCCAGTTGAAAATCCCGATACTTTCGCCCGATGGCGCTGCATTAAGGCTCCAGTTCATGGCTGTTGACCATGTACTGCTTGTTCCTCCGAGCCATGTATTGAAAGCAGTTGAGGCAACCCAGTCGGCAGCATCCATATTGGTTAGCGTGCCATTCAATGAATTACCGGTTATATCATAAATGGTTGTACCATCGGCCTGGTCAAAGCGATAGTATGCCAATAGTCCTGATTCATCACCATTGAGTGTACGGCACATATTTTCATAAATTTGTGAAGCTGAACGTGCAGTATTCCAAATTCGCAACTCATCTATTCTGCCATTAAAATAATCTGATGCAACATTCGCCCTTCTGCCTATATCAATGGCATTATCGGAAGTGCTCATAGTGACATTGGTTGAATGTACAAAAATTCCGTCAACATACAATGTTGCAGTTGTGCCGTTGTAAGTCCCTGCAATATGGTGCCATAGAGTATCACCTAATTCAACGTCCAGTTCAGCTACAGAGCTGCCTGTACCAACGCCGAATATACAATATAATGAATCTTGTATTGTTAAAAAGTACCAGTTGTGGTTACCATCACGTCCTCTGTCAACAATCCCGGCATAAGTACTTGTTGTTGCCTTAAATTTCAACCAAAATTCAACAGTAAATTGAACCGTGGTTAATGTTGCACTTGAAGGAATATTTACATAGTCATCACTTCCGTCCAGATCAAGCGAATTACCAGGCCCTGCAAAACACCCTGACGACACCCACGACGGGGTACCAGAAAACGACCCTGTGTTGCTGTTTGCACTGTTATCGGTAAGGCTTGTGCCACTGCCATTGCTCATCTTATAATAAGCAACCAATCCGGATTCGGTGCCCTGTAGCTCTTTATACATATTGGCTCTTATCTGTGCTTCGGTACGGGCGGTATCCCATACCCTTATTTCATCGACTCTTCCTGTATACATATCTGTATTGCCTGATCGCTGTCCGATAAAAAGCGAAGTTTGCGAATCTGTAATTCCGTTGGCATACCCACTTGATACCATTAGCTTTCCATTTACATATATGTTGGCTGTTATGCCATTATAAGTGCCTGCAAGATGGTACCATTTGTTATAATCCAATGTCACGGGCGATTGCACAGATACCCAGTCATTCCAGTTATTGCCAACATTAAAGGAGGGTATGTTTCCATTGTTCAGCTCAAGGCTATATCCTAAACGGTTGCTTTCATGTATTAATTTTGATACAACGGAACTGAGGCTTGAAGAATTGCCTGGGCATACCCAGGCTTCAACCGTTAAGGTATTAAGCTGTAAACTTGCATCATTTCCGCAATCGATATAATCAGATGAGCCGTCAAAATCGAGTGCATAATCGCCTGGTTGCGAAAATATATTGATCATACACAGGTGTATGATCAATATGATTAAAATATTTTTTTTCATATGTTTAAAATTTTGTAATACTATTGCTACTTGACTGAGAATTACAATCAGTATCAGTGTGTATCTCAATTATTATCTCAGACATAATCTGCTCCGGTTTATCGGAGGGCTATTCCCTCTTAATAAGTAGATTTAAGTTACGAATTAATTTTTCAAGAATCAACACCGATCGTTTCATCAATCTGACAACACAGACGCTTACTTATTGATTTATAGTACGATATAAGTTATTTTAGCGATAGGTGATATTTCTCACTTATAAAATCTGAACTCAGAAAATGAGGATCAAACCAACAAAATGCTTACAGGTTACAAAATAACTGGCGACCCCAGTTTTCTGGATAAACAAAATGCCATAACCCCGGAGCTGTCAAATCAGTCGGGACACTATCATAATTTGGCACTTTAAGGAAAAAAGTCAAGCGTGCAATGGATTTGTTTAGAAAATTTTAATAGATTCGTTCTTTATCAGCTATTTATAAATATTTTATATTTATTTTACCATTAACTTTTCTATAGTCAAATGTTTGAAAAACATCAGAAATAACTTATGACAATCCAATACTCATCTGACTTACACCTGGAATTTCCGCAAGATAAGGAATTTCTTAAAGCAAACCCATTGCAACCTGTGGGAGATATTCTTTTATTGGCAGGTGATATTGTACTGTTCGCTGTAATGGATCAACAGGCAGATTTCTTCAGCTATGTATCTGATAATTTTCAAACCACATATTGGATTCCCGGAAATCATGAGTATTACTACTTTGATATTGTCGAAAAATATGGGGTTTTGAATGAAAAAATAAAAGACAATGTTTTTTTGGTGAATAATACGACAGTTACCCATGAGAATATAACATTCATATTCTCTACACTATGGTCTAAAATAAGGCCAGCTTACCAGTGGCAAATTGAAAGAGGGATGAACGATTTCCATGTCATTAAATATAAAGGCCATCGTTTTTCCGTAACACAGTTTAATCAATTACACGAAGAAAGTATCCGGTTTATAGAACAAGAACTATACCATGACAATACCGATAAAACATTAGTAGTGACACACCATGTACCCACCTTATTTAACTATCCTGAACAATATAAAGGGAGTATTTTAAATGATGCTTTTGTTATAGAACTGTTTGACTTAATTAAAACCGTCGGACCTGATTACTGGGTTTATGGTCATTCCCATATCAACACACCTGATTTTGAAATAGGGAAAACCCGGCTATTGACTAATCAGTTGGGGTATGTGAAATACGGAGAACACCAATTATTTACTTCTGAAAAGAAAATTATTATTTGAATCAACAATGTGAAAAAAATGTGTCCAAACCATAAAGTCATTCGAAAAACATATTGAAACTCATAAAGTCCGACGAAAAAATGTAAACATGAACGAAAAGTTCAATGAAAAAATGTAATTTTGTATAAAAAGTCCGACGAAAAAATGTAAAACATGGAAAGGTTAGCCATGAAATACCTTGATAATTGGCGAACAAAGAAAAACAGAAAGCCAATCATCATAAGAGGTACCAGACAGGTTGGGAAAACCTGGCTGATGAAAGAATTTGGAAAAAAAAATTACAAACAAGTGGCTTATGTGAATTTTGAAAGTTCAAAACTGCTAAAGAACTTGTTTGTAGATGATTATGACACAAAACGTATAATACCTGCTATACAAATTGAAACAGGGCTGCAAATTGATGCCCAAAGTACCTTAATTATATTTGATGAAATTCAGGAGGCCGATGGAGGAATTACGGCGCTCAAATACTTTTACGAAAATGCACCACAGTATCATATCGTTGCGGCTGGTTCATTATTGGGAGTATCCCTGCATAAACATACATCATTTCCGGTTGGGAAAGTAGATTTTTTGGAACTTCAGCCTCTTAATTTTTCTGAATTTTTATTGGCAATGGGACAGCAACAGTTACTCGACTTAGTCAATACAAAAGACTGGAATTTAATAAAAAGCTTTAAAACTAAATACATTCAGTTGCTTAAGCAATATTATTACACCGGTGGTATGCCTGAAGCTGTCCTATTTTTTAGCGAAACAGAAGATTACAGTGAAGTTCGTCAGATTCAAAACAAGATACTATCTGCATACGAACAGGATTTTTCAAAACATGCACCAACTGAAATAGTTCCTAGAATAAGAATGCTATGGAATGCCATTCCATCCCAATTGGCAAAAGAGAATAGGAAATTTATTTACAGTGCAATCAAACAAGGCTCCAGGGCTAAAGATTTTGAACTGGCGCTCTCATGGCTGACTGATTGTGGATTGGTTTATAAAGTTAACCGGGTTACAAAGCCAGGTATTCCGTTAAAAGCTTATGAGGACTTTAATGCTTTTAAACTGTACACAGTTGATACTGGATTACTGGCAGCAATGGGAAACATTAATCCGAAAACATTGCTTGAAGGAAACGTTATTTTCGAAGAATTTAAAGGTGCATTAACAGAGCAATATGTGCTACAACAACTAAAATCAATTCCTGAAATGACAATATACTATTGGTCTTCCTTAAACTCTTCAGGAGAAGTGGATTTTGTTTTACAGAGCGGTGGAAATATTTATCCTGTTGAAGTAAAGGCAGCAGAGAACTTACAGGCAAAAAGTTTGAGGTCATTTTATCAGAAATATCCAGACACTAAACCCATCAGGACTTCTATGTCTGACTACAGGGTGGAAAATTGGTTAACCAACCTTCCACTGTTTGCGATACATATATTGCCAGAGCTTTCAAAATCAAAATGAAACAAGCATGATTAAAATGCAGGAAATAAAATTTTTAAAATAAGTAAATCATGACCAACACAATTAACGGGTACGAAAAAGAAATAGACGACATTTATGAACATAATAGGGCGTTATCTGATGAAGAGTCGTTCCATTTTGCTTTACAAAGGTAATCCGTAAAAGAAAGGTTGGAAATAATAAAGGCTAACCCTGTCCACGGATGTGATATGGTAACCATAAGAGCATTGTTTCAACTTATTTATTTTAGGCAGTTTGACTTGGCTTTTGAATATTCAAATGCCGTATGGCAACCATTGTTTGAGTCGGAAAATTTGTTAGGCTATCCTCATGCCGAATTTTGTATGACCATTTACTTATATCAACTTGAAAAACTTTACCATAATATTAAAAACAGAAAGACAACAGGCAAATGAAGTTTGTGTTTGACTGGCCTCAGCTATATTTCGCTGATCCTTACCAGGTAAAGATGTTTTCAGATACCTATCAATATTATATTGATGACTCAATAGAAAAAAATTGAACAACTATTTCAATTTGTTTAATGTACCGGAAAGGATACAACAGGAAATCGATACCTATAATAATGAAAAATTGAATGATAAACGGGAAGAAAGATATGACGACTGGACGCCTGAACAACCTTATGTAAATACTCAACCTAAAGTGGGACGAAACGATCCTTGCCCATGTGGCAGCGGTAAAAAATACAAGAAGTGTTGCCTGGGGGAAAAATAATTATTGATAATAATATTGACAAACGATACCAAGTAATAAAATCTACAGTTTTGCAATCACAAAAATGAAGGTATATAATTTTCTTACATGCAGATTCCTCAAAACATAAAAACAAATTTAGCGGAAAAAAAATGTTTAATGGCTGAAATGAAGGAAAGTAAACTCTTTAGTATTGCTCAAATTGAAAAACATTTTAAACAGGTAAAGACTATCATAGAATTACCGGTAATTGCTATTTATAATCAATTGGAAGCGTACAACCGAAAACGCATGATTGAAAAAAAATGGTATTCATTGTATCAGACAAACAATTAGCAAAGCTATTGGACTTAAATGCAGTGGCAATAACCAGGGCAGTTGTCAACCTGGAATACCATAAAAAATTAAGCTTAAGGATTTACTACATGAAACATTGCAGGAACTTTTTATTTTCAATCTAGGTATTTTAATGTTCTTTTTGTATAAAAGAATAAATATGTATAAGATAAATTCCGATAGAAATTCACCATGGAATGACTTACCAGGGTTTCCGATTGATAAAAATCTCTACTATATTTATTTTATAAATATCAAACCATGAAAAAACTATCATCAATATTGCTGTGCATATTGATTCTCTTTATCAGTTTACAGCTTAATAACAAATTGGATTTGAAAAGCGATTTATCTGTTAATGGAAAGGTGAGAATAGGAACCCCTTCATCAGGTTCACACAGACTTGCGGTTGAAGGTCCAATTGGTGTCCGGGAAATTAAAATAGAAGCTAGTGGATGGTCAGACTTCGTGTTTAAGAATGATTACGAATTACGAACTCTTGAAGAAGTTGAGGACTTTATTGCAGAGAATAAACACCTCCCTGAAATCCC
>CAZWGG010000131.1:0-10330 GCA_964633305.1 uncultured Bacteroidales bacterium | reverse complement strand
ATAACATAGAAGGAGGCAGTTTAATCATCCTGTTAATAGTTGGGTTCCAGTTCCACATTTCATTCTCGCGTTTTAAAAAAGACTGTCCCTTTTCCTTGGCCGGAGCTGTTACAAGCGCTAATGAATATTTAGTGCCTTTTGACCAGGTTTTAAACGTAATTGTCCGCTCCCAGGTAGGACGAACTACTTTCATTGTCATAACACTTTGGCTAGACTCTTCGCCCCTCATTTTTGCATCTGCCTTTTTAACAATTTCATTAGCATCCTGAGAAATACTAAAGTCGAGGCCCATCACTAAACCAATTGCCAGTAATAATAAATTCTTCATGATTTCTTTGTTTTAGTAACACAATATCGTTTTAACAATTCTTTTTTAATGTCTTCTATCGGGAACATTTCCGGTTTCATAACATAATTAAGGGTTATGCCATCTAAAAATGCCCCAAATATGATTGTTTCCATAAAAGGGTTTTCAAATCCTGCATTTTTAAAATACTCGGTTAACATTTGCATCATGGGTTCATAAAATTCTTCTATTCTCTTTTCTATTATTTTGAATACAGATGCCTGCATTGATACTGATAAATACAGTTTCCAAAATACCCTGTTTTCCTGTAATGTCTTAAATATTTCGTTAATGAAAAATTTTAATTCATTTTGTTCAAGCACGCCATCTTTATTCGGATCAAATATTGCCATCAGTTCATCAATGCCTTTATGCAAAATAGTTTCCAACAATTCTTCTTTACTCTTGTAGTAATTGTATAATAAACCTTTTGAAATATTTGCCTTCTTTGCAATCTGGTCTATACTTGTACTTTCATACCCGTGAAAGGCAAATAATTCTAAAGCGGTTTCCAGAATAAGGCTTTTCTTTTCCTGTCTTATTTCTTCAAACTGTTTTTCCGTTCTTGGTGACATTGAAATATTTATTTTTTGACTGACCGATTAGTCTTTGATCCATTATTTAAAAAAGCCAAAAACGACTTTTTGACTGAACGATTGGTCAAAGATAATACATTATACTATATCTTGTCAAGTTTTGTTACAATTATTTTTAAGAAAAATTACCTTAATTTTGTTATACGTTGATTATATGTGCATTATGAGAAGATAAAAATTTTAATGTGTTGTAACTTTTTGCATGGTTGATCGTCATACTACAGAGATATATATAAATGACCTTAGCTGAATACAATAAAAGTGTTGATGAATTGGCAGACAGGCTTTATCGCTTTGTACTAAAAAACATTCGTGATGAAGAAAGAGCCAGGGATATAATACAAGAGACTTTTACTAAACTTTGGGGCAAAGTAGATGAAATTTCAGAAGTAAAAGCCAAACCGTATTTATTTTCTACGGCATACCACACCATGATTGATAATATACGGAAAGAAAAATATAAGGCAAATTTTGAAGAAGCAAAACAGGAAATGTATACCCATACAGAACAATATACTGACCTGTCAGAGATTTTACAAGAGGCAGTTAAACAACTCCCGGATACACAGCGATCGGTCATACTTCTAAGAGATTACGAAGGATACTCATATGACGAAATTGCTGAAATCACCGGGTTATCTGAATCACAGGTGAAAGTGTATATTTATAGGGGCAGAATGTTTTTAAAAAAATATATTGGGAGCATAGAAGCAGTTATTTAAAACTACTTTTAATTATGAAAATTACCAGGGGAAATTATGAAATTTATTTTGTTGATTATTTCGATGGCAAACTTGGCCCAGTCGAATTAGCAGAATTAATGCATTTTCTTTCTCGGAATCCCGATCTTGAAGAAGAATTTAGTGAATTTCAACCAATTAATCTTATTGTTGTAAACGATGAATATTCAGATAAGAACACTTTAAAGAAAAATTTCCATGATATAAAGAAAATTACAGACAACAATTTCGATGAACTATGCATCGCTGCCTTGGAAGGAGACCTTGATGAATTTACAAAGGAACATTTACAATATTATATTAAAACAAACCCGGCAAAGAAAAGAGAATTTGATAGCTATAAAAATACATATTTAACGCCAGAAAGGTCAATAATTTTCCAAGCGAAACATAAACTTAAAAAGAAACAAACTTATATCCTCACATTTTCAAGAATTATCAATTATGGCAGTATTGCCGCAACAGTTATTTTAGCTGTTCTATTTTTTGTTTTATCCAAAAATAAGCCACAGGAAAGACAATTTACAGAGCAAAAGAAAACCACTACTTTCCTGGCTGATCCACAACCCATGCATACAGCTGAAATTAATGTTGAAAATAAAGCAAGAAAAACTAAATCGGTTAAGCGGGCAAAAGAATTACATAAAGAATATACGCTTGATCTTCAAACTACTGAACCAGATACGTTTAAGCTCACAAGGGAAAGCTTGCCTGTTGAATCATTGAATTTGATAAAACCAATTGAAATAGATAAAGTAGCTGTAAATAAAAATTTGAGCACTCCTTTAGAAAATTTTCAGGCTGATATTAAAAAAACTAGCAATAATTCTAATCCTGAAAAAAATAAAAAATCCCTTAATCCGCTTAAAAAGAGCATAGAGAATCTTAACCATGCTATCTCAAATGAAAACATTAACTTATGGATACTAGCTGAAGCAAGTATTAAAAGCTTTAATTACCTTACAGAATCGGATATGGAATTGGAAAAGAAAACCAACGAAAATGGCAATGTAGTTGAATTTGAACTAAAATCGGAATCTTTTAGTTTTTCTACGTCCAGGAAAAAATAGTTTGTCCTGTAACTTTTTAAATCACTTGTCCGTCACATAATAAAACTGAAAAAATCACAAATAAAAAAATTAAGATATCATGAAAAAAATAGTTTTATTGGCGTTGGCAGTATCTTTTGTAACGGAAAGTTTTCTTTTTTCACAAGAAGAAGATGCCACGATAATTTTAGAGGAATTAGAAGATTCATCAACAGTAATTATAAATGATGATAAAATATTGGAGGAAATGGAAGATCCTTCAACCGTAATAACAAATGACGATGAGAAAGGAGTCAATGTTAAAATGGATGAAATAATAAAGATCGAAGAAAAAAGAGATACTACCAGAATAAAAATTGGAGATAAAAATCTTACGGTTATAGAAAATCAGGACGGGACATCTGTAAGAATTAACGAAGATGAGGGGAAAGAAAAAAAGAAAAAATTCAGGGGGCATTGGACAGGGTTTGAATTAGGCTTGAATAATTTTGCTGATAAGGATTTTTCCATATCGCGAACTGCGGAAAATCAATTTATGGACCTTAACACTGGTCATTCATGGAATGTAAACCTGAATATAAAACAAGTCAGCATAGGATTAATAAGCAACCACTTTGGTATTGTTTCGGGAGTAGGACTTGAATTTAATAACTATCAGTTTGATGGTGATAACTCAATAGAAGAAATTAATGGAGTTATTGATGGTGAAGATCTATCTTACTTATCTTTAAATAAATCAAAACTTACAACTACTTATTTAAATATACCGTTATTACTTGAATTACAAATAGGTGATGTGAAACGCAGAAAACGCTTATACATCTCGAGTGGTGTTATCGGGGGGATAAAACTCGGATCTCATACAAAAATAGTTCACCGTGAAGATGGGAAAAAACAAAAAGAAAAGGATAGGGACGACTTCAATATTAATCCGTTGAGATGGGGACTATCAACAAGATTAGGATACCGTAATATTAACATATATTGCAATTATTATCTTACTTCTTTTTTCGAAAAGAATAAAGGCCCCGACTTATATCCATTTAGTCTTGGGCTAACCTTTGGATTTTAGGTTTATCAACACTGTTAATTATTGTTTTAAAGGCTATCTTTCAATCAAAAAGATAGCCTTTTCTATGGAATAAGCAACAAGAATATTCACTTTTATATTTATCACCCGGTTAATGTTTTTCAACTATTCTTTTTTATAAACCAGTTTACATTATACCTGATCACATATAGGGTTACAAAAAGCACTTTTGCTTAAATATTTTATCCCAAAACCCAGGTTAAATTATTCTACTTTTTTTCAATTTCTCCTTTTCTAGAGATAGTAAAATAATTATCCAGAACAACCAGAATTGCTGTATAACCCCAAAATGGTGCCGAGGCTTTATCGGTATCGAGAAAATTATTTGCAATACCATGAATATAATAAGTTACCAGGCCTAACAGGATTGACAGGCTTAATATTTTGATATTTTTGTTCGGAGCATTCTGATATACTTTTAAGCCTGTATAGATAGTTAATATAATAATAGTTACAAATGTAAGTAAACCAAATATTCCCGATTCTGAAAGCGGGCCAAGGTATTCGCTGTGAGCATTACCAAGATCTGCTGCATTTGTACTGACTAATGTTTTTTCTTCAGGCAATTGGAAAGGGGCATATTGAAACATATAAGTGCCTGGTCCCCATCCAACTACAGGTTTTTCTTTAAACATACGTATAGCACATTTCCAACGGTTAATACGTTCCAGGTTTGACATGTCGGATGTAATGTTGGAAACAGATTGAACATGTTCAACTATATTAGCCGAAGATTCTTTTTTATTTTTTGTAAACTGTTGCGAAATCCGGTCGCTTGTGCTAATAAGAAAGAGAATTATTACAAGTCCGATGATTAGCAGGGGAATAAACTTTATCCGCAGTAAAATAAACACTAAAACACCAAGTGCTGCAAACAAACTAATCCATGCTGCACGAGTATAAGATAATACAATGGCAACAATAAGAATCATAGTAACTACTCCTGCTATTATTCTTAGCAGTGGCTTTTGGGTATTATTTAATGTAAAACCAAAAACAACAGGTATCATCATTGCTAATAATGCGCCATACGAAGTGTGGTCTGTGTAAAAAGGGTTCATAACCGAATGAGCTGCCTGTTGATTATATAACCCGACTGAAATATGATTAGAGATAGAATATGTAATTACCCCGAGCAATGGAATGATGTAACACCAAAGATATTTATTGATATTTCCGTATTTTTTAAAAATTTCAGTTGCAACAAAATAAAATGCAACAATAAACCAAAGTCTGGCAATAAAAAATTTTGCAGAAACTAAAAACATAGAACTGGTAAGTGAAGTAACGAATATCCAGGCAAGATTTACATAAATAGCTATAGATACAGGATGTAATAAGATTTTTCTGCCAGGTTTTTCGTTGTTAGCTATTTTAAGAATAAATAGCAAAAGCAATCCTGCAAGCAGAGGTTCAGTAGGAAGCCACATATCAATCGGGAGGTTATCATTAAATTCCCTAAGTGGGATTGACAGGGGGGTTAAAAAAACAATTAATAGTAAAAATGTATCGAGCCTTAAAAAAGCAATGATCAGAACGGCCAGGATCAATGGGATAAAGCTAAAATAAAAAAAGCCTTTAACCATGCATATTGAATTGATGAGGATAAAGATAAATATGACAATGTAGGCCTTGGTTAAATCACTTATTTTAGCCAACATGAGTAAAAGTTAATTTTCTTGTTTTTTTCGATTTAGTATCAGATGAATAAGTAACAGGACAATGTATGCGAATATAAAAGTCCCCAACGTTGACTGCAAAACAATAAGAGATTTTTTAGGATAACTTTTTCTTTCTGCTGGAAAGGCAGAATTCACAACATATTTTTGAGGCAATACTTCTTCGGCATCAACTTTAGCTTCTGCATATTTGGCTTTTAAATCAGAGAGCTTTTCTTTTTCAAACTCCAGGGAAAGATTTATTGAATAATAAGGCCCGCCATATTTTGCCAGTATGCCCAACTTGTTTTGAATTGTCTTAGCAGCATCGTATTTTCTGTCTGTTATAGCCCTTGCGTAGGCATCACTTAATACTTCCGATTGCGATTGGTAATCAAATACACCTAAACGTCTTAAAGCAGCAAGCGAGTCTTCAGCGGATTGTATTTGCCTGGCTAAATTATAGTACTCTTTTTCTACCAATTGCAAAGCTTTTAGCGCCCTTTCCCGTTTAATACGGTTTATTACCGTATCAACAAATGCAGCGATATCATTAGCTATTAATGCAGCGGTGTCCGGATCGTGGTCCAAAACCTCAATAATAACCGACCGGTATTTTGTACGTTTATAGTTTATTTGGCTATTGTATTTTTTATAAAGCAATGTTCTTTTGTATTTTGCATTATCTTTTATATCATAATGATGCAATAAATCATATTTTTTAATAATTCTCGATCTTATTTCATCGGAGTTTAATACCTGCAGGAGTTGTTCCGATTCTTCCTCTTCACCAAATGCGAGCAAGCCCTGTGTGCCTGCATATTGGCTGGTCATCAGGTATTTTGATACCGATGTGCTTGGTGCGGGAAACAACACAACAGTTGATTTATACAATTCGGTTATTCGAAAAGACAATATAATTGAAACTACTGCTGCAAAAAATGATACAATAATAAGTTGCATTCGCTTATCCCATGCAAAAACAAGTAAGTCTACAGAAGTAAATTTAAAGGTTGAATCATCTTTTTTTTCCATGATAATTATGGTTACTGTTATTTACTTTTAATTAAAAAGTAATTCTTTTTACCCTTTTGTATCAGTAAATATTTGTTATTAAGCAGGTTTTTATCATCAACAGTCATTTCGGCATTGCTTACTTTTTCTTTATTCATGCTTAACCCACCGCCCTGAACAAGCCTTCTGAGTTCTCCCTTGGAGGTAAATACAGGTGTTTGATCAACAAGAAGCTCTAACAGGGATACAGATTTTTTAAAAGTACCTTTATCTACTTCATACATCGGCACTCCCTCAAACACACTTAAAAATGTAGGTTCATCAAGTTTTTTCAAGGTATCGGTAGTCCCTTTTCCAAATAATATTTGAGAAGCATCAATAACAGTATCTAAATCTTCTTTTGAATGTACCAGTGCAGTGATCTCTTCTGCAAGTTTTTTTTGTAATATTCTTTGATGAGGGGCTTTCTGGTGTTCTTCGTTTAAATGAGAAATTTCATCACGAGATAAAAGTGTGAATATTTTAATATATTTTTCAGCATCTTCATCAGGCACATTTAACCAATATTGATATAACTTATATGGTGATGTTTTTTTTGCATCAAGCCAAATATTTCCTTCTTCTGATTTGCCGAATTTCTTTCCGTCAGATCTTTCCATTAATGGAGCCGTTAATGCAAATGCTTCTCCATTTTTTTTGCGCCGGATAAATTCGGTCCCGGTTACTATATTTCCCCATTGATCTGATCCACCCATCTGAATTTTACAATTTTTATTTTTATACAACCAATAAAAGTCATACCCTTGAATGAGCTGATATGAAAATTCCGTAAATGAAATTCCTGCTTCCATCCTTTTTTTTACCGAATCTTTTGATAACATATAATTAACAGTGATATGTTTACCTGCATCTCTTAAAAACTGGAGAACTTTCATATCCTTAAACCAATCGTAATTGTTTACTATTTCTGCTGAATTAGCACCACAATCGAAATCGAGGAATTTTTCAAGTTGTTGTTTTATACATCCGAGATTATAATTAAGTACTTCTTCCGAAAGAAGTTTCCTTTCTTCCGACCTGCCTGAGGGATCGCCAATCATTCCGGTTGCTCCTCCGACTAGTATTAATGGTTTATGTCCGGATCGTTGAAAGTGTACCAGTAACATTATTGGTACCAGACTACCTATATGAAGAGAATCAGAAGTTGGGTCAAAACCAATATAGCCTGTTGTAAGTTCCTTTTTAAGTTGTTCTTCTGTTCCGGGCATTATGTCGTGAATCATGCCCCTCCATTTCAGTTCTTCTACCAGGTTCATTTTTCAATTTTTTTGCAAAGATACTATTTGAAATGAATTTGCGATGAAAATAGTACGTTGGGCAAGAATCTCATCTTCATGCTTAAAATTCTTTTCAATTTTTTTATATTCAAACTTAAGGTATGGGAAAATTGTAGGAGCAAGGGCGCTTAAAGGTTTGTACAATATCGATCCTGCAATATGTTTCTTGGGCAAAAAAGGGACATTTTTGTCTATTTCATTAAGAACAACAAGAATTACACTAATAATAAAAGCTGATTTTAACAAGTTAAACATTACACCTGCAATACGGTTAGCAAAACCTAATGCAACAGCTTCTGCTAGCTTATCTAATAAACGGGCAAGAAAATGGACGCCAATAACAATAAGGACAAATGTAATGGCAAAAGCAATAAGATCAAGATATTCAGCATTCATATCAAATTTGTCTGAAAGTAAACCGGCTGTGAATCCCGAGAATTTTATAGCTCCAAATATCCCAATAATTAATGCTATTAATGATGCAATGGCGATAATAAAACCTTTGGTAAAACCCTTGTAAGCGCTCCAAATGAAAATAATGATAAATAACAGATCGATATAATTCATAGTTTGTGATTAACTTTTATTCCACAGTTAATTTTCAAAGTAACTAAAAACCAACAATAATTTTGTTGAAAAGGAGAAAAAAGTTGAGTTCTGAAATGAATTGACCGGTAAAGTAAAATGAAGGGGCAATAGAAATGATCTTTGTGATGCAAAAAAGTTTTGTATGAATATGAAATCACGTTATCTTTGCACCGGTTAAACCGGCCCCATAGTTCAAGGGATAGAATAGCAGTTTCCTAAACTGTAGATCCAGGTTCGAGTCCTGGTGGGGCTACAAAACAGAGCGGAGTGTGAGTTTTGGGCAAGAGCGAGAAACACGCACTCCGCTCTGTTTTGTCCCTCAATACTCACACTCCAACTCACATTGAGAAATATTCAAAAGTGCCTGATTACACTTAGTAAGTGTTTCAAATCCAACACTAAAAAGTTCGAAATCAGGACGCTTGGGACTACAACAGAGCGAGAGGCCTCACTCTCAAATTCACTTTGAGAAAGTTCCAAAAAATGTTTGATTTCCGGGAACTGACAGTTTATGATAAAGCAAAGCAATTTTCAAAGGATACTACCAAGCTGATCAGATCTAATAAGTTTGACAGAACTACCAACGATCAATTCAGGAGAGCTTCATTCAGTATTATGTTCTCGTTTAAATAAATTCACATATTCTTTTTTCGATGGAGTATTAGAAATACCAATTGTTAGCATTTCATAAATATGATAATTAATTGCGGGTTTTTTTCTTATTGAACAAATACGTCTTGTAAATGTCTATGTTTTTATGTAAATTAAATAAAAACTAGTAATTATGGATTTATTACCTGTTGAAAAACTTGGCGCCAAAACTATACCTGACACTAAGAGTGCAAGGTTTGGCATTTATTTGCCTTGGATAACCCTAAATAACAGGCAAAAACTATGGGTGAAAATAATTCATGAGGCCGACCAGTTTATCCAATCAATACCGGCTTTAAAATTTGAACTGCAGCACAAAGTGGATAGCAACGGTTATGACTATTGGAGTACAACAGTAAAACTAAATAAAACTATAGCTGATTCGGATGGGAACAAACCATCTGCTGCCTCTCATTGGGGAGAAGATGGAAAATACCTTTACTGGTATTACCTTTGGGACGATAATACACAACAGTATATAGACTGGATTATCGATCCTTTTGCACGTGAATACGGTAAAGGAAAAATGTCGGCTTTTACCATGGGGTATACGCCATATACATGGTCCGATAATGAAATACAATGGAAAACTCCGGCACTTAATGATCTTATTGTATATGAAATGATGATTAGTGAATTTGGAGGCAATATAGATGAAAGCATAAAAAAGTTAGATTACCTGAAAGACCTTGGAATTAATTGTATAGAGGTAATGCCGGTATCTAATGTATCGGAAGATGTGGATTGGGGATACCTGCCTATCGGTTATTTTGGGGTAGATGAACGGTTTGGCAAACGATGTGATTTTCAACGATTTATTGATGAAGCCCACCAACGGGGGATAGCAATACTGGTAGATGTGGTTTACGGTCATACAAGCAATAATTTTTGCTATCAATATTTGTATGATAAATTGGGGTATCATGAAAATCCTTTTATGGGCAGTTTTGCAAAAGATTATTTTGGGATGAGCACCGATTTTAATAGAAAACTTACTTCCGATTATTTCTATACGGTCAACTATCAATGGCTGGATGTGTTCCATGTAGACGGGTTTCGATACGATTGTGTGCCGAATTATTATGAAGGTCCTGCTTCTGCAGGATATTCAGAACTTTTATATAAAACATATACCAACATCAGTAGTAAAGAAAGCAGTGACACCCATTGGCAACGTTTTTTTAACGGAGCCGCGTTTAACCTTATCCAATGCGCCGAACAATTGGAAGACCCAAAAGGAATTTTATTTAACACCTATACA
>CAZWGG010000130.1:0-10346 GCA_964633305.1 uncultured Bacteroidales bacterium | reverse complement strand
ATTGTTCGATTGCATTCAAAAGATTTATAAATTACAATTATTGCACTGACCCTAAAGTGCGGTCATAAAATATTTGGGGTGAAGTGGTTATTACGATAATGCCTGCTTATAAAAGCCTGGTCAATTAACCAAATATATAAAAATTGTATATATATCCGTTCTTTATCTGCCGGAACTCGATTCATTGGGTGAAGAAGGATAAATCAATTAGTTATAACCATAAAACAATTACACTAAAATAATCATAACGACAGGTGATGATATGAATATGTTTTTTGGCCTAATTGCAGAAAACCAACCAAGAACAATGATTTTATATCTCGATCAAAAAGTTTGTATATTTATATTATGATAGATTCTAATAAAATATTACGAGCAATAAAACAAACCGTATCCAAAAAATATCCAGAGGAAATGTAACACGTTTTAAGAAATGATTTTACCCACTTTCCTGCTATATAATATCGTTAATAATTTTTTTAAAGTTTCTTACATTTCTACTTATTAATACCAACCGGAACAGGATCGGGAGTAAATACGTTAAACACCCTTTTTTCTGCGGCCAGAAGTATCGATTCCAACAGTTCAGAATAAGTTAATCCACCGATATTTGCCATTTTTGCCAGATGTCCGTCCCAACACCAGCCCGGGTTTGGGTTTACCTCGAGAAGTTTTGGGTTCCCCTCGTTATCCAGTCTCCAGTCAAATCGGCAATAATCACTGCAATCTAATCGTTCAAAAAGTTTCAGGCAATAGCTGTAGAGACTTTTTTCCGTTTCAACAGGTAATTCAGCCGGTATTGATTTCAATAATTTAAAATACGGTGAATCCACAAGCCACTTTGCTTCATACCCGCATATTTTAGGTAACTCAGGAGGAAGTAAAGAGAAATCTTCCTCTATAATTGGAAGAAATTTATAAAACTCGGGAGAGTTGCCAATAATACCAATTGTTATTTCTTTACCGGTTAAAAATTCTTCAACAATTATGGGTTTTTCGTACCCGAATTTTTTCCTGATTTTCAGGATAGCATTATTCAATTCTTTTACATTATATGCAACACTCTCTTTTGTAACACCGAAGCTGGAATCGCCGAAGTTAGGTTTTGCTATTACCGGGAAGCTAATGTGTATGTCAAATACATTATCTTCCGGTTTTATATAAAAAGCCTTAGCAACGGGAATTCCCATTTCTTTGGCTATTCCCCGTACCAGCGATTTATCATAACAATAAGCCAGGCATTGGGGATTTGAGCCTGTATAGGGTATTTTCATCATTTCCAGTATTGCCGGCACATGCAGTTCGAGTTTTGCGTCGTTTTCAAATCCTTCGTCGCATAAGTTGAGTACAAAGTCAGTTTTTGATTTTAGTTTTATTAAATCAGAAACAAGCGTGTTATGATTGTTCAAATATGAAAACCTAAAATCTTTTAAACTACTTAAGGCTATCTTTAATTGGTCAACGGTATTAAAATCATCGCTGTCAAAAACCGTGTCGGGTTTTATGATGTCAGGTTTTTTTGGGTCACCCATAATTACAACTACATTTTTAATTTTCCTTTCTTTTGATTTCACAGGTGACCATTCTTTAACAACCAATGCAGAAACAATAATTCGTTGTTCCATCATTCCCAGGTCCTGATTGCGTTTTGAATCGGGTTTTATATTTCCGTGAAATTCTATTTCTTTAAATCCCGATTCTTTTAAGCTATTTTCTAAAACTTCCTGTGAATATAACCGTTCGGCATAAAACTGGTCAACAATAACCCCTTTTTGAATATTTGTAATTACTTCCCGTGAAATCAACCGTTCTTTATCTTCGGCCAATGATCGTTCCCTGCATACAAAATGCTTGTTGTCAATCCATTCCCAACTTCTCGGGTTAAAATTGTTTTTCAGGTAATTTCCGTCGGCTACATCAAGTAAAAATTTCCCATAAGGTTTAAGTACCCTCAGTACTTCTTTCAATATCTTTTTATCATCTTCGGTATTTTCAAAATATCCAAAACTGTTACCCAGTATCACCACTACATCAAAAGAATCTGAGGGATACGGAAGTTTCCTTACATCGCCTTCTTTAAAATTTACAGTTAATCCTTCGTTATTACTTGTAATTTTAGCTTTACGGATAAGAAAATGAGACCGGTCAAGGCCATACACATTTTTAAACCCTCTCCTGGCCAGTTCCATAACGTGTCTTCCCTGTCCACAGGCTAAATCAAGAACAGTCATTTCAGGCTTTAGCTGAAGAATTTCGGTAAACATATCAATCTCAAGGCTTGTGATCTGTTTATCATCAACAACATCAGCATCTGTCTTTAAGTACATTGAGTTAAAAATCCTTCTCCACCAGTCGGGCTGCAAGTGTTCTTCAAGGTTCTCAACAGGGCCGAATGACTTCTGTTGCCCATTCTTTTTTTGATTTATTATTGGAGTTTTCATTTCTTTTTAAAGTACTATTTTATTTAAAATTTTACGTTTTAAATTTATACTATTTTATGAAAAATTTGTTTTTATAATGTTCTATTATTTTATAAAAGATATTAACATATTATTCTTTATCAACTTGTTGATTATGTATTATTTGGATAACATATTGTTAGTTTTTTAAAAAAAAAATTTACTTCCTGGAACTATCTGAAAAGTTTTTGGGATCATTTGCAGAAATTTTAGAATGATCCGTTGTGTTTTTGGAATTAGATGAATATATAATTATGCTAACTATATATATGGAATATTGCAAATAGGAAAAATAAATTTAACAAATTCGATGATGGAAATGATGAAGGTTTCGGTTGCTGTGGAGATGTTGGAGACGTCATACATGATGTCGCTATAGTTGTTTATTAATATTAGATTTCTCGCTATCGCCGGAAATGACAGATTGTTCATTTTATTGTTGACATTCAACAAATTTAATGGAGAATAATAGGCTGAAAACCTGAAACTTTTTCATTTCATGACAAATTGACCTACATCGCACCATATCTCAACAGTGTTAGAAATAAATATTATTACATTACAAAAGTGCATCAGTGAGGAATATATTTACCATACCTCCGCTACTCCATAAACTTACTTGATAGTGCCTTTGACAGATACCCCAAGTGCTTACTGTTACGAGTTTGAACTTGTATTTCGAAGGTGTAAGTATCATTATCCTCACTAATGTATTTTATTAATGGTAATTTATCTTTAATACGCCATGGAGTGTTGAGAAGGATATTATGGATAGTATCCCCGGTTTCCTTTGCACTGTTCTTTTTGTTTGTTTTTAAAAGAAATTTATTTTCTTCAGTTGAAGATATTTCCATCTGTTCTGAGATAATTTCATTGTTTAGTTTTGAATAAGGTACTTTTATTGTCTTCCCTTCTTCTGTATAAATACAGATATGGGTAACATGCAAAGCATCAATTTTTCCGGTAATGTTTCCAACTTGTATGGTTTCGCCTTGGGTATAATTATTCTGTACACGAAAAATAACACCTGCCACAAAGTCTTTAAGGAAAAACCACCCCAGTGAAATACCAAGAATAATTACCAGGGAAAGAATAATAACCTGGTAATACGATTTTTCTTCAAATAAATAATTTATTATCCAGAAAATTGCAATAATCCAGGTTATAAATTCAATCAACGGCACAATACGTAATAAATTTCTCCACCGGTTGTTTCTTTTAACAATTTGTTTTATAAAAACATGCAATACAAGCAGGAAAATGTATGTGACAAGTATAATAAATGTAACCAACAATATTTTCATAAGAATATATTTTATTTATTTTATTGGCCTTATGGACGTTTCACCAGCTCAAAATTTATATACGTTCATGTTGAAGCAAAAACTTAGTTAAAAATTTATCAAAATAGGTATTGATCATATATAATCCAATGGTTTTTTCTATAATAAGTCCCGACATTTTTAAAAATGTAATCATTTTATCTATTTCCGCTTCATTAATTTGTAATACCCTTTGTAATTTATCCATATCCATTCTTTTGTGCAATACAAACTGTTCCAGCACTACCTTCAAGTCATCATTTATATTTTCCAATGCATCTAACTTCGGAACATCAGGCGGCTGAATATAAAGCAGTTCTCCCGAAAATTTTGTGACATTTGCAAGCCATGTATTAAGGGCAACCCCCGGATTGCCACCGGAATAATTGAAATATTTATTGAATAAACCTGCCAATTTTATTTCTGAAAGCTGATCTTTCGTTTTCTTTCCCAAATTTATTTTTAATCCACCTGACCTGTGTCGTCGCATAATAAGCTCTTTCAACTCCTCTGAATCAAAAGGTTTACACGTGATGATGCTAATAAAATGTGTATCCATTTCAAGTATGGAGTTTATCCTTTTGTAAGTAAAAATATTCATGTTCACCATAAAAAGGCAAGTATGGCTATGATTTTTTATTAAGTGTAAAATTAATTGTACGACTGCTAATCCATTTTCGTTCATTTCCCACCATAATTCAAGGTCGTGTATAACAATTACAGAATTTTGAGGAAGTTCTTCGATTATCTCATTTGCATTTCCTGAAAGATGAGTTACATTTTTTAATTCGTTTTCAAATTCTCCTGCATGAACTGAACCTTTTAAAGGAGGAAAAATATGATAAACCTCTTCATTGTTGAAATATTTTTTTACCACATGTCTGCAAAAAGTTGTTTTTCCCGAATTACGTTCACCTAACAGTAATATTCCCCCTTGATATCCATTTTTGTAATGATTTAAAGCCTTTTCAAATTGTGTTTGTTCTGTTTTTCTTTCAATACAAAAATCTTCTCCTATATTTGAACGGCCGCTAAATAAATTTTTGTAGTATGTAGGAATTGAATTAAATACAATGTTATTTGGGGATACTTTATCAATAATTTCAAGTATTTGTTCTGTTTGGGAAGTATCAAAACTTTTTTCAGTTATTTCTTTAGCAAGCAATATTCCTTCACTTTGAGAATATAGTAACCGTACGACCTTATTTTGCACAAAGGTTTTACTTTTATCCATTAATCTGTCGAACCGGCCTAATGTTTGTTTCCCTTGGTATTCTCTTATAATATGAGAAATATCTTTACTACTCTGTGTAATTTTAAAGGAAGATAAAGGCTCAAAAGCTTCATCAAGGGATTTGTCTATTCCTGTTTCCAATTGTTCTATAATTTCCCGGGTACTATTTTCTTCTTTAGTAATTTCTTCAATGGTCACTGTTAGAATTTGATGAATAGCAGGTTCTTTGTTTTCCCACTCAGGCTCAAGATTTTCCAATTCAAAAAACATGTAACTAACCTGGTCTTTCACCCTAAAAACACTATCCTTTATCGAATTAGCCGCCTTTTCAAGATGTTTTTTACCGTCAGCTATAAAAAGCGAATCAATGAAATGTATTACAATTCGCCGTACAGGTACATCAATTATTGATTCGTCGTCATCTAAACTATTTTTTTTGTCAAAGGTGTTTATTTCCGATACCATAATATTTTCGGGTAACTTGGAAGCTGTTTCAATTATTTCTTCACTTAACTTTTCAAAATCGTCAATGAAATTTACATACATATCGCTATTCAGTTCAAACTTTGCTTTTGTCAGCTTACCTTCACTGCTTTGTTTATTTTGGATACCTGTTTTGAAAAGAGCGATCTTTTTCAAAAAACCCAAGTTGATTTGTTGTCTGAATTTTATAAAAAAATCTTCTTTTTCATCTTCTACCCTGTTTTTAAAAGACAGAAGTATTTCATCAAGGAGCAATTTACTAAAGTAATTGCGTGTATTTTCATACCAGGTTCCGGGTAAATTGATGATTTCTTCTTTTAAAGAGTTATAGAACTTATTATTTTTTCTTTTCCCGGTAACCAGCCTATTACTATTAATCTTTTCCAGGGTATTGCTAAAAAGCTGTATATTTTTTCGAAATTCTAGCAGAAACCTGTTTTTATAAAGATTTAAGTCGGCGTTAACGCTATTTGTAATTTGTTTGATTTTATCTGAGCATAATTTACCTGTATTCTCAATGTATTTCTCATCGATGCTTCCGGTTAATAAATCGTTGTAAATAATATTCATTTGGTTTTCCATAGAGGCAAAGAATTCCTTAACTTCTGTTATAAATAAAAGGTTTGAATAACTAAACTCTTTCAATAGCTCATGTAAAAACAGAAACCTGTTTTCTTTTAAATAATATTGTGCAATTTTTTTGAAATGTATGTTGTGTTTTATTGTTTTTTTTGAGAAAGGGTGAGAAACTCTTTTTCGTATTTTAAACCATTTCAATCTGAAAGAACTATTTTTTTGGATGGCAAAATCAATTTTATCAAACCGCACCGTTAACTTTTTTGGAAATTTTCCTATATCATTATTCAATCGTTCAAAATACCATTCAATACCGGCAAGTAGTAAGTCTCTTTGGGTTGCCAGTTTTTCTTCAACAAAGTCCTTAAGCACATTTTCTGCTTTAAAGTATAGTTCACTCCTTATTTTTAAAAGTAGTTTTGTTTTCCGGTATTTCTCTTTAACATCATATAATTTATGAAGTTCTGAAAACACTGATTCGTTTAAGCTATGTAGTTCTTTTACGAGTATTATGTTCTCACTGAAATAGGGGATGAATGATTTTTCATAAAATAATTCAAGTACTTTCATCCCGTTTTTATCAATCTTTTCTATCTCATCATTTATCACGGAATATTTTGAAGGGTTGGTCTCCGGTAATAACAGATCGGTTTGATCAACAGCGGACTTTTGTTTTGATATTTTTTCTTCCGGTATTACACTGTATTCTTCGAAAGTACCTGATGCATTTATAAGCAGGGTTGTCCCCAGCTTCTTAACAAGATCACTCACTTCATCGTACATTTTTTCAATTTGCTGGTATTTTTTATCCGGTATACCAACTATCGTGAGGTCTGTTTGGGATGATTCTCTCCAAATAATCTCATTTTTAGACAATTTTTCTATGCTATTGTTTATCACCCTTATGTCCATATTAACCCTGTATTGGTTAAGAATGTTTTCCAGAGATTTGTAAATAATTTCAATTAACGTATTATCGTTGGTAACCACGAACAACCTAATTTCAGAATCTTTCCAATTTGCCGATGAAGTAAGGTGACGAATGAGGTTAATGGCAAAAGTAAGGTTTTGTCCCCAGCCACTCCACCAAATATCAATGGTTTTATTTTTGCCATATCCTTTTTCGGGATTAAAACTCAGAAATACCGAATTAAAATTATTTTTTTCCAGCCTGCTTATAAAATTTATGAAAGGAGCCCTATTTTTATCATTCCGGCTCCAACCCATAAGGATTGTATTTGGTTCAATTCCACTAAAACCATAAACCCTTATTATTTCATCCATACCTATAAAAATATCCTTACATGTATGATGTTTCATGAAAAAGTCAGAAGTCGCTTTAATATCTGTTATCCGTACCGGCTGTTTTAATAACATTTCTTCATTTGATTCTTCCAGTTCAAAACCAGAAAGCATGCCCAATCTTCCGGAAATGTTTTTACCTAATTCCACCATATAATGCCTGGTCTTATCCTCACCGGAAAACATAATGATATTTGGTCGCCAGTTGCGTGACTGTAAGTTATGGGTTTTAAGTTTCTTTAATCCCGATTTTACAAGAGATGCCCAGATACTGCTCCAAGTGTCGCCTGTTTGCAAGGCAAGTTCTTTACGTTTAAGATACAGGTAAAGTGCACCAAGAATAAGTGTCGCCCCAAGCATTGCGACAAAGTCGAGTTGTATCATCACTATAATACAAGCCATAGAGCCCAACAGGCTGATCCATGCCGGTGTTTTAAAGGCCGGTCTGAAATCAGCGCTGGTCATAGCTTCAAAAGCACAACTAAGGTTTAAAAAGCCATAAGTGGTGATGAAAAAAATAGAAACAATACGTGCAATTACATTCAATTCACCAATTAAAATTCCTGCTTCGGCGATTAAAAATGTTAGCAACAAAGCGTTTCTCGGCTCATTTGTTTTTCCTGCACCTTTAGAAAATATTTTTGGTGTTATCCTGTCAGTGGCAGTAGCTTGTAAAATGCGTGGTGCACCTAATATGCTTCCCAGGGCTGAAGATAGTGTGGCTCCCCAAATACCTGCAACAACAAGTGCCGGAACAAGTGATATTTTTAACAATATTTTTGGATCTTGTGTAAGGGATTTACTATCAACCGTGTAGGAAAAGAAAAAGGCAAGTACTATATAAACAACAAAACCCACAACAATTGCAAAAATTGAACCTGTTGGAATTGATTTTTTAGGGTCTTTCAGATCTCCTGACATGGAGACGCCGGCTTCAAAGCCTGTCACTGCGGGGAAAAAAATTCCGAATAAAACCATTAGTGGTATAGCAGAGGTTGTATGGGTAAGTAATGGTGTTGCCGGGGTAAATTCATGTTTTCCGAAGAATATTGATATGAGAGATAAGAAAATAGCAACCATTATAAAATATTGGGTTTTTAGGGCCAGCGAAGTACTAATAAGAGTTATTATAGTAACTATCAGTAAAATAATACTTCCGGTTAAACGAATCATATCTTTTGTTACATTGTATCCCCAATAGCTTAAAAAGCTTTCTGAAAACCCTATAAGATAAAGACTTACGCTGAAAGAGAGGCCTACGAACAAAGCAAGTCCGAGTGTTCCTCCAATAGGCAAGCCCAGGCTTCGTGAAATCATGTAGTAAGTACCTCCTGCTTCAACTTTTTTGTCGGTTGCAATAGACGATACACTTAATCCTGTAGTTACCGATATAATATGGGCAACCACTATTATGCCTATGGTAGCGTAAAGACCTGCATTTCCAACAATCATTGGCAGGCGCATATACATAATAACCCCTAAAATAGTTAATATTGAAGGGGTGAATACTCCACCAAAAGTTCCGAATTTATTTGATTTAGCCAATTTTTTTATATTTAGTTATTTTACTAAATTACATAAAAAAAATTATGAATATAAATGATCCATACATTCAGGTATTAACTATCTGTATAATTATTATACTTTCCTATTTTTTCTCACAACTTGCAAAAAAAACAAATATTCCAAGTGTTTTACTATTAATTTTATTAGGAGTTGGGATAAAACGAGGGTTAAATTACTTGGATATAGACCCGGGAGAAATTTTATTTTCAACACTTAAACTTCTTGGTATAGTAGGATTGATAATGATTGTGCTGGAAGCCGCCCTGGAATTAAAGCTGTCAAAGGAGAAAAAACCGCTGGTTATTAAGTCCTTATTATCGGCATTTTTAGCCCTGGCTGCTAATACTTTTCTTATTGCCTGGATTTTTAATAATTTGCTTATCCCCGATTTTTTTAGTGCATTGATTTATGCACTCCCCCTTTCCATAATGAGCAGTGCTATTATAATTCCCAGTGTTGCTAATATGGCAGCAGGCAAAAAAGAATTTCTTATTTACGAAAGTACGTTTTCAGATATTTTGGGAATTATGGCATTTTATTTTATTATTCAAGGGGCAGAAATGGAAAAAGCCTCACATATTACGTTACATATTTCATCAAATATTCTTATAACGTTGGTGTTATCATTTATTTTCAGCTTTTTACTTATTTTATTGTTTCAGCGGTTAGGATCGCAGGTGAAATTCTTTCTGCTTCTTGCCATATTGGTTCTTTTATATGCCATAGGTAAATTATTTCACCTTTCTTCACTTATTATGATATTGGTTTTTGGACTTATTATTAATAACTATACCTTGTTTTTCAAGGGAAAATTAAAGGCACTAATCAATAAATCGATCCTGGATACTATTTTGGGTGATTTTCATATCATTACTATTGTGTCGGCATTTGTAGTACGCACTTTTTTCTTTGTTGTATTTGGTATGTCGCTAAATATTAGCGATTTACTTGGTTTTCAAACTGCGCTAACCGGGATAGGGATAACCTTATTAATTTATGTTACACGATTTTTAAGCCTTAAAATGTCGGGTGTGAAAAAAATAATACCCGAGCTCTTTGTTGCACCCCGCGGATTAATAACCATACTTTTATTCTACGCTATTCCTGCTGTGTATATATCTCCAAATTTCAATACAGGAATTTTGTTATACGTGATATTACTTTCAAGCATTATTATGGCTATTGCCTTGGTAGCAAAGGGGAAAGAAGATGATAGTATTGAAACTTTAATTTTTGAGGACTGGGAACAATTGGATAAAGAAATTGAAGAATTAAGGGTATCAAATAAGAAAAGGAATAATAATTAACCATTTAGACGGAGGTTACAACCTAAATACAAATTAATTTGCTTTAATTAGTCTTTGCAAGAAAACGCCAAATACTGCGTTATTCTTGCCTTGAAAA
>CAZWGG010000129.1:0-10373 GCA_964633305.1 uncultured Bacteroidales bacterium | reverse complement strand
GAACTGTATGGTGAGAATACTAAAGCTGAGAAATGATTCTTATAAATATGAACAATTGGACAGAATCTAAAATAGGCGATATAGCCGATATAATAATGGGACAATCTCCTTCGGGTGAAACTTGTCATTATAACAAAGTTGGTTACCCTTTACTAAATGGACCGACTGAGTTTACTATAAAATATCCTGTTCCCGTTCAATATACTAATGCTGCAAAAAGACTTTGTCAAGTAAATGATATTTTATTTTGTGTTCGAGGATCAACCACCGGACGAATGAATTGGGCTGACCAAATTTATGCAATTGGCAGAGGTCTTGCTTCAATTAGACATAAAAAAGGAAAAGAATATCAGGTATTTCTTAAGGGGCTTATCGATTACCACTTGGATGAAATCCTTTCCAAATCTACTGGTTCTGTTTTTCCTAATATCACTAGCAATGATTTAAAAGAATTAAAAACATTGCTCCCCCCTCTATCTGAACAAAAAGCTATTGCTTCAATACTGAGCAGTATTGATGATAAGATAGATTTACTGCATCGTCAAAACAAAACTTTAGAAGCGTTAGCTGAAACGATTTTCAGACAGTGGTTTGTGGAGGAAACAGATGAAACTTGGAAAAAACAAAGCTTATTTGATGCTATCGAACTCATTGGCGGTGGAACCCCAAAAACTGAAATCACTGAATATTGGAATGGAAATATCAAATGGCTATCAGGAGGAGACATAACTGCAAATCATAAAAATTTTGTAATGGATACTGAAAAATCAATTACAGAATTAGGATTACAAAATAGTTCAGCAAAATTACTCCCAAAATATTCAACTGTAATTTCAGCCAGAGGAACGGTTGGAAAATATTGCTTGTTATCAGAATCGATGGCTTTTAGTCAATCAAATTACGGTATTAAACCAAAGTACAATGGTTGTTTCTTCTTTACATATTTGCTTATATCATATTCTGTTGATGAATTGCTGGCAGCTGCTTACGGAAGTGTTTTTGATACAATAACAACAACCACTTTCAAAGAACAGAAAATCTCTCTTCCGGGTAATTCTATGATTATGCAATTTGAAGAAATAATAACACCTTATTTTAAAAAAATGGAGCACAATCAAATCCAAATCCGCACTTTAACCCAACTACGTAATACTTTGTTGCCAAAGATGATGAGTGGTGAGGTGAAGGTAAACTTGTAAAACCTAAAAACATTAAATATGAAATTAAAGGAAGTTATTATCTATAAATACAAAAGCATTGAGAATCAACAGAGTTTCGATGTTGACGGCCAGATAACTGTACTGGTTGGTATGAATGAATCAGGTAAAACCAATATTCTTGAAGCATTGGCTAAAACTAATTATTTTCAAGATGATGAAACGTTTAAATACAACACAACCCATGATTATCCAAGAAAAGAGAAAAAGGCATTAGATAAAAGCGGAGATAATCCTGTAGCAGTTATTTGTAAATACGAGATGCCCGATTCGCTTTACAAAACAATTGTTGCTGATATTGGTAGTACATTTCTTGATGATAAAATCATAACACATACAAAATATTATGATAATTCTGAATCTTTTGATTTACCTGATATCTCAGTGAAATCCTTTTTGAAAACAAAGATCGGAGAATTAAAATCGATTCTTGAAAACGAGGAACAAAAACAATCTTTTCTTGCCATTGAAAATGAAGATGATTTTAACGAGTTTATTGAGCAATTTGAGGAAACAGAACCTTTTGATTTTTTAGAAAGATATTTTGAAAACAAATGGGCTTTTGATAATCCATTAAATGAATATATTACCAGAACATATATAAAACCTAATTTACCTAAATTTCTGTATTACGATGAATACTATTTATTGCCATCAAGAATTAGCATTGAAAAACTTCAAAAAGAGCAACTTGAAACAAGTGAACTAAAAACTGCTAAGGCATTATTTGAACTTGCCGATATTGACATTTCGAAACTTTTAGATTCTGATAATTTCGAAGATTTTAAGGCTGAACTGGAAGCTACCGAGGCAAATATAACTGAGGAACTTTTTAAATACTGGAAAACTAATAAAAATCTTAACATAGAATTTGATATCGATAAAAAAGAGCAGACTGACCAGCAACATAATCGGCGGATTGTTGAGCATATACTTGATATCAGGGTTAAAAACTCACGGAGTAGGGTATCATTACCTTTAATAAACAGAAGTAAAGGATTTAACTGGTTCTTTTCATTTCTGGTTTGGTTTAAAAAAATACAGGAGGACAGGAGCAGTAATTATATTTTACTACTAGATGAACCCGGATTAAATCTTCATGCTATGGCGCAAGAAGATTTACTGGAATTCTTGGAGGACCTTTCTGCTAATTACCAGATTATATATACTTCACATTCACCTTTCATGATTGATTCAAACTATATACAACGGGTTCGCACGGTTGTTGAAAAAACAGATGGTACATATATTTCTGAAACCATACAGGAAAAAGACCCTAATACATTATTTCCGTTACAGGCTGCTTTGGGATATAACATTGCTCAAAACCTTTTTATCAGTAAAAATAACCTGATTGTAGAGGGTGTCTCTGATATGATTTATATTAACGCGCTTTCAGACTTATTGAACAGTAATAATAAGGAAGGTTTAAAAGATGAAATTACCATAGTTCCTGTTGGTGGCCTTGACAAGGTGACTGCCTTTGTATCTCTTTTCAGAGCTAATAAATTAAACCTTGTTTGTTTACTGGATACTTTTAAAGATCAAAAATCCAAAACCAGACTGAAAGATTTAACTGATAACAAAATAATCATTGAGAAGCAAATAAAATTCTTCCATGATTACACAGCATATAATTACTCCGATATAGAAGACTTATTCGAAAAAGAAGAGTACCTTAAACTTTATAATGAGGCATTTAAAGAAAAAGTTGGCATCTCAAAACTTGATAAGAACAAACCTGTAATTGAACAACTAACAAAGTTATCAGGAAAGAATCGTTTTAATCATTATAAACCTGCAATTCAACTTTTAAAATCATTGAACGGAAGTATTGAATTGAGTAGTAATACGATAGATAGGTTTGAAAAGCTTTTTAAGGATATTAATAAATTATTCAAAGAATAAATGTTAAATGTATCAGATAAAATATATGTAGGTACAGAATCCGATTGCTCATATAACCTTTTAGATGGATGGGCTATTGTCCATGCTTGTAAATATCCCTGTCATGCCAAAGCAGTCGGTTATAAAGGTAGCTTGTCAAGAAACCATCCATATTACTTAATTCTTGAAAAACCCCGTCATTTGTTTTTAAATATGGTAGATATGGAACAAGAACTTCTTCCGGTATTTACAAATCCTATTATGCAGGCAGCATTAAATTTTATTGATAAATACATCAAAGAGAATCAGATTATTATTCATTGCAATCGAGGACTATCCCGTTCCCCGTCTATTGTATTGGTCTATTTAGCTAATAAAGGAATAATAGAAAACAAAGATATAAACGAGGCAATAAAAGCATTTACAAAACTATATCCACATTACCGGCCAGCCAGCGGTATTTTAAAATACATGGCGCGTAATTGGGATTTTTTAATGAAGTTATGAATCGTATCACCGAATCCGACATAGAACTCCTTGCCATATCCGAACTTAAAAAGCTCGGTTGGCAATACATATATGGCCCTCAAATTGCATGTGACGGCGACCAACCGGAACGTTCCAATTACCAGGATGTCGTTTTAACAGACCGATTAACCAATGCATTAATAAGAATAAATCCGGCTATTCCGGGTCAGGCTATTGAACAGGCGCTAAAAGAAGTATTACGAATCAGCATGCCCGACCTGCTTCAGACAAATGAAAATTTCCATAACCTACTTACAAATGGGTTGGAAGTAGAATATCGTCCTGCCTGTGCGACGCACGCAGACAGGTTAAATGGTGAAATACGGGGCGATAAGGTCTGGTTGATTGATTACAATAACATAGAAAATAATGAATTTTTAATCTGTAACCAGTTTACGGTTATTGAAGAAAATCAGAACAAACGTCCCGATATAATTCTGTTCATCAATGGTTTGCCTCTAACAGTTATTGAATTAAAGAATCCCGCCGATGAAAAAGCCACAATTCAAAAAGCCTGGCAACAACTGCAAAACTACAAATCAGCTATACCATCCTTATTTCATTATAATGCATTCCTTATAGCCTCCGACGGACTGGAAGCTAAAGCAGGGACTCTTTCTTCGGGCTACAGCCGTTTCATGGCATGGAAAACTGCGGACGGAAAACAGGAAGCCTCGCACCTGTCAGGCCAAATGCTTACCTTAATTAGTGGGATGCTCAATAAACAAACCATTCTTGAGTTAATCAGGCATTTTATTGTTTTTGAAAAATCCAAAAGAGAAGACATTAAAACAAAGCTGACGATTATTGAAACAGAAAAAAAAATAGCGGCCTATCACCAGTTTTATGCTGTAAAAAAAGCCATACAATCAACAATTGAAGCGACAGGAAACAAGGGTACACGCAAAGGAGGTGTAGTCTGGCACACACAGGGCAGCGGTAAATCGTTATCAATGGTGTTTTATGCAGGAAAACTTGTCTTAAACATGAACAACCCCACCATAGTGGTCATTACAGACCGTAATGATTTAGACGACCAGTTATTTGACACTTTTGCATCCTGTCGCCAGCTATTGCGGCAGGAACCACAACAAGCCGAAAGCCGTGATGATTTGCAAAAGAAACTGAAAGTTGCTGCAGGAGGCATTATTTTTACAACTATCCAGAAATTTTTTCCGGATAATGATGAGGATAAATTTCCACTTCTATCCGACCGCAAAAATATCATTGTTATTGCAGATGAAGCTCATCGCACTCAATATGGTTTCGAAGCTAAAACGCAATACATCAGAGATAATTATGGCAATGAAGTTGGTTCAAAAATTGGATATGGTTTTGCCAAACACCTTCGCGATGCACTTCCCGGTGCAACCTTTATTGGATTCACAGGAACACCGGTAGAGAAAACAGATAAAAACACTAAAGCAGTCTTTGGAGATTATATTGACGTATATGATATTACCCGGGCTGTAACCGATGGAGCCACAGTACGCATATATTATGAAAGTCGCCTCGCTAAAATTCACCTGAAAGAAGAAGAGAAAGCAACCATTGATGATGAACTCGACACGGTAGCTGAGGACGCTGCAGAATATGTTGTACAAAATGCAAAAGCTAAATGGACACGGATTGAAGCCATTGTCGGTCAAAAAGAACGGTTGAGTTCAGTTGCCGGGGATATTGTGGAGCATTTCGAAAAAAGAAGAGAAGCATTCGAAGGCAAGGCCATGATAGTAACCATGAGTCGCCGGATTGCAGTTTTGTTATACGATGAAATTGTGCAAATCCGCCCTGATTGGCACCATCCTGATGATGACAAAGGGAAAATAAAAGTAATTATGACAGGTTCATCTTCCGATCCCGGAAGTTACCAGCAACATATCCGCAACAAAGAACACCGTAAGGCCATTGGTGAAAGATTAAAAGACCCTGATGATTCACTCCAGATGGTTATTGTCAGGGATATGTGGCTAACAGGATTCGATGTCCCTTGTTTGCACACTTTGTATGTGGACAAACCAATGAAAGGACACAACCTGATGCAGGCAATTGCACGTGTAAACCGGGTCTATAAAGACAAGCCGGGTGGCTTGGTAGTTGATTATATCGGAATTGCACAGGATTTGAAAAAAGCTTTGTCTGTATATACTGAAAGTGGAGGCAAAGGTGAGCCTACGCTGGACATTGACCAGGCAATAAATATAATGCTGGAAAAACTTGAAGTTGTCCGTCAGATGATGCACGGATATGAGTATACACATTACTTCTCATCTGATACTGCTGAAAAGCTGAGTATAATTCTGACTACTGAAGATCATATTCTGACCCTGGATAATGGTAAAGAACGGTTTATTAAGGAAGTCGGATTGCTTTCAAAGTCATTTGCATTATGTAAAGCCACCCCTGAAGCAGATGAAATTGCCGCCGAAGTATCATTTTTCCAGGCAGTAAAAGCTCGCTTGGCAAAGTTCGAGACCGAAAGTAAAGGCGTATCTAACGAAGAACTTGAAACAGCTATCCGGCAAATTGTGGATAAAGCCGTTGTTTCCGAAGGTGTGGTTGATATTTTCAATGCAGCCGGCATCAAAAAGCCGGATATTTCCATTCTCTCAGATGAATTCCTGGAAGAAATCAAAGGAATGAAACACAGGAATATTGCCCTTGAATTGCTTCGTAAAATTCTGAATGATGAAATTCGTAGCCGTTCAAAGTTTAACCTCATCCAGAGCAGGAAGCTTTCTGAAATGCTTGAGAATTCTATTCGGAAATATCAGAATAACCTGTTAACAGCAGCGGAAATAATTAATGAGCTTATAAGCATAGCAAAAGAAGTAAGACAAGCCGACAAACGGGGAGAACAACTTGACTTAAGTACCGAAGAGCTTGCTTTCTACGATGCCCTGGAAGTGAACGACAGTGCAGTGAAAGTCCTGGGAGATGAAACACTACGTGAAATCGCAAGAATACTGGTTGAACGTGTCAGGGCCAACACTACTATTGACTGGACAATAAAAGAAAATGTAAAAGCACGCTTACGGGTTATTGTAAAGCGGGTATTACGGGAATACGGTTATCCGCCCGATAAGCAGGAAAAAGCAGTTAATACAGTTCTGCAACAAGCGGAAATGTTAGCTGATATTTGGGCTGATGATAACACATAATAATCACATAACAACAAAAACAATGAATACAGGTGAAATACTCATATACCAAAGCAAACAAGGCGACATTAAACTGGATGTAAGACTAGAAGATGAAACTGTATGGCTTACACAGGACCAAATGGCGGTATTGTTTGGTAAAGCAAAATCAACGATAAACGAACATATTAAGAATATTTTTAGTGAGGGAGAGCTTGAAGAATCAACCTCTCTAAAGAAATTCGGAAATTCCGAATTTCAGCAAAAAGCCCCAAATTTCTATAACCTCGATGCGATGGCTTTGTAAAAATCAGGCAAAGAATATGAGAAATTTAAAAAAGAACAAAAAAAGATACAAAAAGAAGATAGCCTTAAAGAGATTGAGGAGGATATAAAAAGGTTAAATAAAAAGTAATTGAAGAATTTGATTATGTATAATTATGAAACAGTTAAATCATACGTCTAACATACCAACATTCAGTCTCCCCGGACAGAAATATACCTATAACTCTACCGGGACGAAAAAAGAAAGACAACACCAGGTGCATAAAAACCTCATATTAGCAAAATCAGATAAAATTTACACCGACACGTCGGGAAAAATGTCGGTGAAAATTTGTAATTAATTGTATGTTGAACGCAAATGAATTTTAAGGAACTGCATAAAAAATACCAGGAATTGTTAATTGAAAATAACAACCTGAAAGAAGAAATAAAGAAATTAAAAGCTTGTCTCAACGATGCGGTGCCTGACAAAGTTGAAAATATAGTTTCTCTGGTAAATCATGAACAAAATAGTACGGATGCTGAAAATTTTTTAGCTGGTTCAGCAGTCATCAACAAGAGATCGGATTCTGCCGAAAAGGTTAGGCTTTTTATGTCGCTCTTCAGGGGACGTGACGATGTTTATGCGAAACGGTGGGAGAATAAAAAGAAAGGAACTGCCGGATACTCGCCAGTATGTGCCAATGAATGGAAACCTGACTTATGCAGGAAGCCACAAATAAAATGCACCGATTGCAAACATAAAAGTTATATGCCATTTACAGATGAAGTAACCGAAAGCCACCTGAGGGGGAGCGACAATTTCATAGCAGGTATCTATCCCTTGTGTACTGATGAAACTTGTTGGTTTTTAGCTATTGATTTTGATAATCAGGGATGGCAGAAGGATATTAAAACACTTTTGGACGTTTGTTCGGAATTTGAAATTCCCCTAACGGTGGAGCGCTCGAGGTCAGGCAACGGGGCTCATGTATGGTTTTTCTTTAAAGAGCCTGTAATGGCTTCATTTGCCCGGAAATTTGGAAGCGCCCTGCTGACTTATGCAATGAATAAGCGACATGAATTAAGTTTCAGTTCATATGACAGGTTATTTCCTAATCAGGATACCATGCCTAAAGGAGGCTTCGGCAATTTAATTGCTTTACCATTGCAAAAGGCGGCACGCAATAACGGAAACAGCGTTTTTATTGATAAAGAATTTAAACCTTATCAGGATCAGTGGGCTTATTTGTCTGCTGTGCGAAAAATTTCCGAAGCTGAGATGGAAACATGGGTCGTTGTATTATGCCGGGACGACGAACTGGGACAGCTGAAAAAAGTCGAAGAAGAAGATACAAAACCATGGGAAACCACCCAAAAAGTTGAGTTGCAAAGAAATGATTTTCCTGAAAAAATTGAAGTTATAAAAGCAAACATGCTTTTTATCCCAAAGGCTGGACTAACGCAACGGGCAATGAACCATCTTAAGCGTCTTGCTGCTTTCAAAAACCCGGAATTTTACAGGGTTCAGGCTATGCGCCTGCCAACTTACGATAAGCCGCGTATTATTTCCTGTACTGATGAAACTGCAGAATATCTCTGCCTTCCAAGGGGATGTGAAGCTGACCTGACAAATATTTTTGAAGAATTGAAGATAGAAGTTTACCGGACAGATAAGACCAATCATGGGAAAAAAATTAATGTTGAGTTTATCGGATGTCTGAGGAAAGAGCAGTCACTTGCCGTGGCTAAATTACTGGAATACGACACCGGCGTGCTTTGTGGTACCACCGCCTTTGGTAAAACAGTAGCAGCAATAAAATTGATTGACGAAAGAAAAGTGAATACATTGATCCTGGTTGATAAAATCAATCTGGTATCGCAATGGAAGGAAAGACTTGAAGGATTTCTGCTAATAAAGGGGGCAAGTCAGGATAATGGCAAACCAGTTGAAAGGAAAAAAAAGAAAAAAGGTAGCATCATTGGTCAAATGGGAGGAGGAAAGAATACCTTAACCGGCACCATTGACATAGCAATAATGCAATCCCTTAACAGGGCAGGAGAAGTAAAAGATTTTGTGAAAGATTACGGGATGGTTATCGTTGATGAATGCCACCATGTTTCTGCGTTTAGCTTTGAAACAATACTTAAAAACGTGAATTCAAGATATGTATACGGATTGACCGCTACCCCCATAAGAAAAGATGGCCACCATCCCATAATTTTTATGCAGTGCGGGCCTGTCCGTTACAGGGACGATGCGTTAAAGCAAGCGAAGAGCAGACCGTTCGAACATTATATCGTACCCAGGTTTACTTCTTTCAAACCCTCTTTTGATAAGACGGATATTCCGATATATGAATTGTATACCGGAATTGTCATAAACAATCTGCGAAATCAGCTTATTATTGAAGATGTGGTACAATGTCATAAAAAAGGCAGAAACTGCATTGTATTGACTGAGCGGACAGCCCATGTTAAACAAATAGCAGAAGAGCTTGAAAAAAGAATCCCTGACGTGATTACTGCAACTGGAGGTATGGGCGTTAAAAAAACAAGGGAAACCATGATGCGGATAACCAATATGTCCTCAAAAAGGCCATTGACATTGATAGCTACCGGAAGATATATTGGGGAAGGATTTGACGAGCCACGCCTTGATACTTTGTTTTTAGCCATGCCCATATCGTGGAAAGGCACTTTGCAACAATATGCCGGAAGGCTTCATAGGTTCTTTGAAGGAAAAAAAGAAGTGCTGATATATGATTATGTAGATATTCATGTCCAGATGTTTGAAAAGATGTACCACAAAAGACTAAACGGATATGCAGCTATTGGTTACAAGGTTAAAGGAGAAAACATTGAAAACAGTAACAGCCCTGATATTATTTTTAATAAAAGTAATTTTTTACCTGTATTTTTCAATGATATTATAAATGCCAGGGAGGAAATTATAATTGTCAGTCCGTTTATTACAAAACGACGTGCTGTGCATATGTTTCAGAATATTAAGGTCGCAATTTCAAAAGGGACAAAAGTAATTATTGTAACCAGACCTTCCGAAGATTTTAAGGATAAAGATGTAAAAGTCTGGCAAGAACCTATAAATATGTTTAAGGAATCAGGAATCAGATTAGTTTTTAAAACAATGATCCATCAAAAGTTTGCTGTTATTGATCAGAAAACAGTGTGGTACGGCAGTATTAACTTATTAAGCTTCGGTAATGCGGAAGAGAGCATG
The DNA here is from genome assembly GCA_964633305.1 of uncultured Bacteroidales bacterium. GTDB lineage: Bacteria > Bacteroidota > Bacteroidia > Bacteroidales > UBA10428 > CAZWGG01. Next base: position 96 of record CAZWGG010000129.1, on the reverse strand, counting down.
ATGCGAATTGACAATATAAACATTGCCAATGAATTGATAAAGAGTATTGAACAGAAATAAAGGCTTTTTATTTAGCAATGTAAAAAAACCTTAATT
>CAZWGG010000128.1:0-10388 GCA_964633305.1 uncultured Bacteroidales bacterium | reverse complement strand
CAGTATGGATAAGAACCGGCAAGGCGTAATAATTGCAAATTTCGTAGCATTTAAAAAGCCTTTTATCATTAATCGGATATCCTAAAGGGGGATAAATTTTTAATCCACAAAATCCATATTTTTCAATTCCTTTTTTAAATAATAATTCACCATATTCTCCACGATCCGGATGAAAGCCTCCAAAAACTAAAAATCGATCATTATATTTTTTTAAAACAGCATAATACAAGTTATAAATATCATCAATTGTCAGAGCAGTGTTGCCGTATTGATCAGAAAAATCAATGATTTGTAATACACTTTTTTCTATGGCTGCTTCATCCATTTGTTGTAAAAATTTTTTACAATCAGTATCTTTCAAAAGTGTCTTTAAAACAATAGCTAATTTCTCGTTATCGATAGTTCCGTCATTTACAATGCCATTTAAAATACTGTCAGGATAAAGTCTGTAATCTGCAATATGCGCATGAATATCAATTATCATTTTTACCTTGTAAAAGTCTTATAATGTATTAAAAAAAATAAATCAATTTACACTTATAAATTTACAGTTTGAAAATCTTGTTAAAATTTCATTTCTTCTAATTTTTAATGTAGAAGTAAGAAGTTCATTTTCACTTGTAAATTTTTCATCAGCAATATAAAAGGATTTTATTTTTTCATAATCGGCCAGTTCACTGTTCAAGAGAAAAATTCTTTCTTTTATAAAATCTTTTTTGACTCCATCTGAACAGCTTAAAATGGCGCTTATCTCCAATTTATCTTTGGTAAATGCAAGGCTATGTAAAATTTCATCCTCCCTGTTTAACAGGTTTTCTATTTTAAGCGGAGTAACTTTTTTACCGTTTTCAAGAACAATTAATTCATCTTTTCTGCCTGTTATAAATAAAAAACCATTTTTATCAAGATAACCCAAATCACCACTTAAAATCCAACCATCTTTAACCTTAAGTATATCTTTATTAGGGCCATGAAAATCTTCTTCATATCTTAACAATACTTCTCCATCTAATCCAATTTTAACACTACCTTTCTCAGGCCTACCAACACTACCTATTCTAAAGTTCTTATGATCACTAATAACATTAGATGATTCAGTTTGTCCATAAGCTTCAAATACTTTAACCCCAACACTATAGAAAACTTTTAATATTTCAGGATCAATTGGTGCACTGCCTGTTACAAAGTAATCACCTTTACCACCGTATAGATTTCTTATTTTACGAAAAAGATAAAAAGAAAAAACTTTTTTTATAGGGTTACCATTACTAAAAGAATTGATTTTTAATGTATTAAACACACGAAACAATACCTTCTGAAATTTTGTAAATCTTAAAATCCGTTGTTCAATACCTTTTGCCAGGGCATTATAAATGGGAGGTACAGCAAACATTATGTTTGGTTTTTCTGTTATGAGATGTTTTAGACAATTTTTTGTATCTGATAAAACAATATGTATTTTGCGTGCTAATGCCATTGTTGCAATAGTCCGATTAATAGGATGCGAAAATGGCATGAATATGAGTACTTTATTATCTTTTCCCGACCAGAATGAAAAAATAAATTTAATCTTTGTTATTATACTTATCACCTTTATCTTTAGTGCACTTATTTTTTTTTCATTTTTCTTTAAATCAGTAAAAATCCAATTAATTTTCTTGTAATTGTTTGAGGTTCCTGAAGAAAAAACGGTAGTATAATCTTTTAAAATCAAATTATTCTTATTTGCCTTTTCATACTCGGAAACCTGTATTGATTCAAATGAGTTATTTTTATTATTTGAACCATTAAAATAATATACTTCATTTTTATCAATTTCGAAATTGTCATTTATTGCTTCATCTACAAATAAAACATCTATTTGTGTATCTTTGATTATGCTGTTAATTACATTTTTGGGATATAATTCCGGTATACCTACACTTTTAAAACCTCCCTTAATACAAGCATGGTCAAGTACCATCCAGTAATATGAAGTTGGGCCAAGTAAACCTATTGTTTGACAATTATTTTTTTCTTTCAATGAAAATAATTTACCAATACAATTATCCATATCTTCTGTAAACTCTTTAAAAGTCTTAACTATACGTTTGTTATCCTGAAAATATGTAATAGTATGGTAATCATTATTTTTAAGTAAGCTATAAAATTTGAATCTTCTATTTCTCATGCTATAAATTAGGATTTATGTATTTTAAGAAGTTCAACCAAGTCCTTTATTGTATTTAGTTTCGTAATATCTATTTGTTCAACAATATCCTCTAAGTTTTTTCCGATAATATCTTCAAAACTAATTAGAAGGTTCAAATATTTAATTGAATCAATCCCCAGTGAATTAATATTAGTATTTTCAGTAAGTTTTGTTTGTTTTGAATGTTCTGGCATTACTTCTCTCAATGCATTACAAGTCAAATCAAATAACTCGCCTTCACTATTGCTTATTTTATCCTTGTTTTTTTTTATTCTGAAAAATCCCATTATTAAAATTTTATGTTGAAAAAGTTTCGTTTAATAAAAGCTGAACTATCTCATTGGATAATGGTTTAGTATCAATTGGTTTTAATTCAGCCCAAAAATCGTTACAATTTAATTTATAATAATTAATCTGGTTATTTGCTTTCAATGAATCACGTAGTTTTTCTATATTTTTTCTGGATGTTATAGTATTTAGTTTTACAATGGTAATTTTTTGATTTGTTCCATTTAGTTCCAATGAATTCAAATTTTCAATAAAATTTATGTTTTCAATATGAATCGGGTACCCTTGGTGATCTTCATATTTTATGCCGTCTATTTCTATTAATTCTTCAACATCTGTCATGTTATTTAACCTGTAAAATAATTTTCTTCTCGAACGCTGCTCCAGCAGGTATCTTTTACCGTTATTTATTGGTTCGATTAAAATTATTTTATTAAATATTTTTTTTGACAATTTACACATTTTCAGAGCTAAATCAGCTCCAAATCTGAGCCCTAATAAATTAATCTGACAATTAGGAAAGTTTAAAAGTATCTTTTCTATTAATAATTCCGTATGCTTCAATGCTTCATTTATTAGGAAATCGAATAATTGTCCGGTACTATCCCCGGTTCCATAATAATCGAATCGATAAACTGGAAATCCCTTCTCGCATAAAAGTCTTGCCAATTGGGCATAAAAACACTGACTTCTTTTTTTTTCATCAAAAAGCGGGTTCAAAAAAAGAAATGGAGAGTGATTATTATTTTTCGGGACGTGTTTGTGTACAAATACAAATTTACCTTCCAGTTCTAAATAATTTAAAGATTCTGTCATACCGTGATAATGTGGTCATAAATTGCTTTTTCAACTTCCCGCTTAAATCGCCAGCCAAAATAGCTATGGTCTGCCCCTTGTATTGTTTCGAAATGTATATTTTTTATTCTTCCCTTCGAATATTCATTTTTCCAATAGATTTCATAAGTTTTTGATTTTTCATCCTTTTCTCCTAAAATTACCAAACAATCTTCTATAGCACTTACATTTTGTTCAACATATTGTTTGGAATATCTTTTTTCTCTTTTAAGATGAAAAATATTTCTATATACACTTTTAATATCAATACCAAAGCCTATAATTTTTTTCCATGTATTTATAGATGTTATTTTTGCCAGGTATGCTCGTATGTTTTTGATATTTACTCGTTGAATTTCATCTAACAAATGATTTGGGGAAAGCAGTATAAGGTGTGGTATTTTCGTTCTGCATGCAAACCTATAAACGGGTAGGCAACCCTCGGAAATACTTAAAAGAGTTATTTTTTTTAATTGGTACTCTTTATTAAAAAAATCAATGATTAATTGAAGATATTTACTAAAATGTTGGGTAAGCCTTTCCGAATATAAGCCAATATACTTTTTGCTATTTATATCATAACTATCTCCCAATGGTGGTATATCTGCACAAAATGAAGAAATATTAAGTCTACTAAGGCGTTGAGCTAGTTCAACATATATCCGTTGAGGACCAATACGTGTGCCTGATAGGGCCGGTACTAAAATAACCAAATTCTCATTTTTTATATTTCCTCTTAAAACTCCAAAAATGTATGCTCCATCTTTGTTTATTATTAAAGGTTTATGGTAACTATTCATCTTACATTTGTGATATAAACAAACTTATTTCTTAATAATAAATTGAAAAGTTTTTCCAAGAGTTTTTTTATGTGCTTTTTTCGAATGTATTTTGTTGGATTTTGTTTTTTAAATAGCAAAGACAATTTGAATCATATCCGCTTTTTTAGCCTACAAGTCCACGTTAAAAAATTTCAAAAAAATTGAAATAAATTCTAGGTATAGCATACCTAATTAGTGTCTGAACGGAAACTCATTTTTTTTGAAATGCTTGAGGCGAAGACTTTAAGTGTAAGGCTTGCGAACTTAGCGATCTCTTGAGCGATAGCGAAAAACCCCGAAAATTTGTAATTTACCAATCGTAAATGAGCAGTTTTCGGACAAGCATAACACAACAATTGGAGTTTTTACGCAGACACAAATTACGAATAATATTCCTTTACTGCTTGGTTAATGAAATGTTTTCTTGTTATAAATTCCCATAAGAAAACAAAGTAAAAAAGATATTGATTGGACATAAAAATAGCTGGTCAATTAGCAAAGCTTTTTTTGACTATAAAATATATTATTCTATGTTTCCAATCAAAAAACTGAAAACCCTATTAAAATTAAAATGTCTAAATGAAAAATTATCTGCCTTCAATCTTTCTTTTTCCTATCCGCGCAAAATTCTGAAATCCTTTACCCGCAATCTTCATTAAGATAATTTATTCATTGTTTTTTTGAGATCATATAATTAACTTGAATTAATTATATGCGCCCAAATATAGAAGTTTTTTTTTTTCTTTTCAAATATATTTTTAATCTTAATTCTGTTTATATGATAAACTGTAAATTAGAAAAATGGAAACATAATAATATTTTTATCGTTCTTTATGAATAATTTAGGATAAAACATGTAATATCCTAAAAAGGGGACACAACTATAAATTTTTTGCTAATATAGATAATGTTTATTGCTAAATGAATATCTTTTGACAATATTTGCCCGATTTCGCATCTCCATCATCATTTCAGAAGAATCTTCAATAGTTTTAAGTATTTCAAGAGGTTTTAATACCGATTGTTTTTCAGGCGATGAAAGAAGCTGATTGTTATTTTTCAACTTATCTAGTAATTGCCCGTTCGTCATGTTATCATCCCGGTTTGGTGGACCAAGTTCGGTGAAATACATATTTGCCAGTGTCGGAGCCCCTGTAACAATGGCCAGTTGTGCAATAATAGCCCGATAAACAAGAGATTCGCCTTTTTTTCCTACTAATACTTGAATGGTTTCATCCGGTAACCCTGCCCTTAATAATCTATACACATTAACAAAGCGTTTTATAGTTCGGGGAGATTGGCCTGAATATGGCGATAACAGGGTCAGAAATTCGGCTTCATAGTTTGTCAATAAAAGACTTACAGGGTTTGGATCAATCGGTTCAGGTGTCTGTTGATATTCATGTTTGTCTTCCTGGTTATTATAATCAATATCTTCATTTGTTCTTGTTTTTGTACCATCTGGCAATTCATTGTTTAAGGTATCTTTAGGTACTATTTTTTCTAATGAAGAATTTTCAATAGTATTTTCCGGAATTTTTCCCTGCAATGTTCCATCTATTCCAGATTTTTGTTGGTTTCTGCTTATCTCATACTGTTCTGCGTTTTCCTTATTTTTATCGTGAGTATACTCTGCAGTATCCTCAATTTCACCTATTAATGCCCTGGTAAAATCTTTACTTGCCTCATCGTACATTTGTCTTACCCAATAAGGTATTTGGAAAATCTTTTCCAGGTAATCGCGAGGTGATGCCGATTCGTCAAAAGTCGTTTCATTGGCTAATTTGTTATCACCTGTAAAAGGCTGATCGGCATCAAGCAAACCATTGTATTGCTTTAGTAAAGCACGGGAAACCCATCTTGCATCTACTGCAACAACTACAATAAATAATGGAAAATACAGAAGTAAGTGACAAGCTTGCAGTACTTCAACAACTTTATCAGGGGGGCATCTGTCCAAATCATCTATATAAAGAATAACCCGCTGGAAGAATTTTAGATCTTTATCTTTTTGCTCAAGAGTAGTTTCTATCTTTTTCTTTTCCTCATCAGTAATAAGTCCTTCATTTTTAACATTTTCAAGATTAAGCGCCTCTATCTGTCGGGCATAGGTCAGGCGTTTTTTCTCACTTTCTTTCATTAGTATTTGATTATCAGCAACATCTACCATTAAAGCTGCAAGTTCTTCGAAATCTTTGCGTACATTGGCTATTATACCCAGATGCTTGGCATATTCTCCTTCGGTAATTTTATTACGTATGAACCTGTTAAGCCGTGTCGAAGCGGTATCGCCAAAATCTGTACGGACTTTTTCAAGGTTATTAATGGCTTTTTCAAGGTTTGATTCCGATATTTCAACCTCTTTACGCTGGTTTTCAATTATTTGATCAATTTGCAATATGGGCTGTGGAGTCTTCTTTTCTTTTAGTTTTTCATCAAGATTATTTTTAAAGGTACTTAAACGTCTAATAGCTTTATATCCCATATTAAGGGCTTTACCCAACCATGCGGTAACAGCAGCCAAAGCCGAAGATATTGCCAAGGTAGTGGAATTAATTTTATCAATTAATGACCTTATAAACTGTTCAGGGAACAGTTCTTTCAGGTATTCAAGAAGAAAAGGAAAAAGTATTGGAATGAAAACTAAAAGCGCTATAAGTATAATAACCCATACAGGATTTTTTAATCGCCCGGTTATATAACGAACCAACATTTGGCTGTGAACAGATTGGTCACGCACCTTGGAAAGTGCTTCCATAAGTTCTTTTGCCGAACCGGGAATATCGTAAAAGCCCAGCGATTGAGCTGCCTGTTTAATTTTCTCCTTTTCATCTTCACCCAAAGTTTCTGTAAGTGTATCATTAACGGCATTCCAGAAGTCTGTTATTTTAAGTGTATTTTTCTTTGATTCTTTAGCCATTAACTCCTGGCGTAATTGAGTAACTTGTTTTTCAGCTTCAATACGTCTCCGTCGGGCTTCTATTAATTCTGTTAAGGATTCAAATTGAAGCATACGAGCGGTTGATAACCGTTCATAAAGGGCATCTATTTTACTTGCTTCAGTTTCTTTATTGTGCATCCACTTGTCCATTTCCCTAAAGATATGATCAACCAGGCTGGCCCAAAGGTTTGTTTCCATGTAATGCCAGGCATTAAATCGTATCTGGACAATGTCGGAATGATAAGCAGTTGGTTTGTTTTCCTTTTTGGCAGCTGCCCCAACCTCACTAAGCTTTTCAACATGTGCCTTAATTTTTTCCATGAAAAAAGTCTTCCCTGATCCCCATTCACCAAATATACCTATTGATAGCGGCGGATGAACCTTAATACTGGCCGCTACCCTGGCAAAGGCTTTTGCTTCGTTTTCAACATTCAAGTAATCGGTAGCATCAGCCGATACGCTGTCTGAATCAATACTTGCAATTCCGGGACGAATGATCATACTGTCTCCAGTATCCCCTTTTCCTGCTCTTTCAGCCCAAATTCTTTCAAGCTCCTGCGTTATTTTTTTTTCAATTTGAATACCACTTGCACGGGCTTTCCACATCTCCTCATCGCCAGACACCCGTATTAATTCTTCAAGTGGGATAATTGGTTCGCGTTGAAGGGTATCCCAACGAATTTCAGCTATTATCCTCCGTCTGTTCGATTTGGTTTTTCCCGAATTCATATCTTCCCCCGCCTGCCGGATTATATATCCTGATCCTATTAAGCCCCGTGGTTCAACGCCTTGCCGCATAAGAAACACTCTCTCTCCAGCACTGAAGTCTTTCCTGTTCCCTGTACTCCATTCAAAATTCGTGTAACCCGTTTCATTTATTTGATTAATACGGTCATCAAGATCAAGAAATTTATAATCATTAGGGTTCCAGGTTAATAGAAATGTCCGGGAACTTTCACCAGAAGTTTTTTCCTCTTTTCGCGGAATCTGAACACCTGCACTAAGCCACCATTCATCCCAATGCCGGTGATTTTCGCTGTTCCCAGAAGTAACAAACCCATACCATAAATCCTGTAACTCCTTTACGCTTAACCTTGCTTTCTCAGCAATACGGTTAAGCGAAGGGTCATTTTTTGCCAATATGGCTATGGTAATTAAATCACGGCCCCAAATACTTGTATAGCCGATAAATTTATCTGCTATTTCGAAAGATTCTGCAAGTTCCGGAACCAATACCAATTCTGACAAGTCTGGGGGGGGCAGTTTTTCTGATTTAGTATTTAACTGTTTCTCTTCATACATCTCATCAGAATCGTTATCAGAAGGAAGAACCTTAATAAGCCAAGAAAAAGCTTCAGATACTGAAGGATCATGACGGTATTTTAATTTTATTGCATTTAGAATAATACCGGCATCTAAACGTCGACTTGTTGTAAGATTTCTTGCTAAATATAGGACATTTTCAACATGCATTTCCAAATCATGTCCTTCAAGAAATAAAACTACATCTTCTTTACGGTATTCAAATCTCATTTTTAATTCGTTAGGATTTGGCGGATAATTTATATTTATTAGATTTTGTAAGTTAAAAATAATCACAATATGTTAAACATTTTACATATTTTTCATGTATATACTATCAGATAGTTTAGTAAATTTGAAAAAAATATTATATGACAGCAGACAAATCAAATAACAAGAGGATTCATATCATAAAAAAAGAAAATGGATGGGTCATAAAAAAGCAGGGAGCTTTAAGGGCAAGCAAAGTATATGAAACAAAAACAGATGCTGTTATACCGATGCAAAAAAATTAAAACTGTCCGGTCACGATATTGTGATACATAAAGAAGACGGCAGTATAGCCAGATGGGAAAAATCTGCCAGCTAAACGTTTATGATTAATAATTTTGAAAAAAGAAGATACTCATCTTAGAAGAAGAAAAATATAGTATTCAAAAAGCACTATCAGATTTATCATTTGCCGATTGTAAATGCCACCATGGAAAAGCCGAAGAACTTGTATCAGAAGTAAGAAATTGGTTCTATGAAAACGGACTTAAAAAGTTACCAAGTGGCTCCTCATTATGGGATAATTTTAATATTTTCTATTCAGATTTCTACGCATTCAAAATTTCAAAAGGATTCAAAGCTAAAGAAATTAACAGCCTGCCTCTCCCTGAGTATATAGACTATATGAAAGATTGGATAAAACTTAATTAGTCTTTGCAAAGTTATTCATAAAGTTGTTAGGAAATATGTATTTAACTTCCAACGATTTATTTAAATATCCTGGAATTCAGAGTTATAGTTAGAGAGTATAGAAAAAATAGAATCTATGATGTTTTTTTTACATCTGAAATAATTTGTTTTAGTCTTTGAATTTCAGATATATATATTTTTTCTTTTCTATCAAACTCAGCTTTTGCCATTTCGTTCTCTCTTTCTTTTCTGTCAGATTCTTCCTGGGCTACTAATATTTCGTCAAGATTTTCACGTAGCTTTTCATCGTGAGAACTAAGTTCATCCGCCTGTTTTTTTTGTTGCTCTAAAAGATAGTTTGCCCTTTCAGTTGCCTTTAAAGCCGTAACCAGAGAAGCAAGTCCTTCACCTAGTTTTTCAAGGAAATCGATTTTATGTGTTTCAATTTTATTGAAGGAGTTCACTTCAATTACACCTACTGAAATTTCATTCATTTTTAAAGGAACAATTATCATATGTTTTAATGCAGCGGTTCCTAGCCCAGATTCCACATAAGAATATGATTCCGGAAGGTCATCTATGACCAATAGCTGATTTTTTTTAAATACTGAACCAACCTGACCTTCTCCAATTTCAAGCCTTTGCTGTTTTATAAGTTTTGAATCGAGCCCATAACTTGCAGTTATTTTAAGATGCTTATCATGCGGATTTGAATCATCGAGTATATAAATAACTCCTTGTGTAACTTCAAGGTACTCAATAACAAAATTAAGCGTTGACTTTGACAATTGTTCGAGGTCATCTTTAAATTTACTTAAGATACTATTATACTGGGCCATACCGGCATTATGCCAGTTTTGATCTCTCTCGGCAAATATTTTATCTTGAAGTTCTTTATCTTTTTTTTCAATTTCCAGTTTCTGTTTTTCAAGTTCTTGTAAACTTGCATTTATTTTTTCCTCAAGGGCTTTTTTGTCTCTGTTAATCTTTAATTTTCTATTATTAAAAAACAGAAACAACAGAAAAGTAAGAAGTAAAATTGATGCCAGCAGAAACCAGGGTTTTTTCCAAATTGGCGGTGTTACTATTAATTTTATTTTTAACCCATCAT
>CAZWGG010000127.1:0-10493 GCA_964633305.1 uncultured Bacteroidales bacterium | reverse complement strand
TTCCTTATCTTGGTCCTCTTCTTGGAACTATACTTGGTACAATATTAGGTATGATTACGCATATTGATATGGATATTCAACAAGAACTTTTACCTTTGGTGGGTTCTATGATTCTTGTATTCATAGCAGTACAGGTTATTGACAATGTACTGTTTCAGCCTTTAATTTATTCAAGCAGTGTAAATGCCCATCCAATGGAAATATTCCTGGTAATTATGATTGCGGGAAGTATAGCAGGGATCACTGGAATGATACTGGCAATTCCTTCATATACTGTATTGAGGGTGTTTGCTAAGGAATTTTTCAATAAATTTAAAGTAGTACAAAAACTAACACAAAGAATTAAATGAAAGCATGTAAATAAATATGAAGTCCTTAAAGAAATATAATGTCTCTTTACTTTTTGTTTTGTTATCGTTAAACCTTCTGGCGCAGTATGATTTTACTGCCGATGTAACTGATGGTTGTGATTCTCTTGATGCTACTTTCAGTTTCATTTCTACAGCGATAGTTGATACGGTTGATACGATATTTTGGGATTTTGGCAATGGCTATATTGATACAACCTATGATGAAAGTGATGTAATAATGTCTCAATACACTTCTCCCTCGGCCTATACTGTAACGGTATATATAAATGACTACTTAACAGGGACATCTATTGTTAGGAATAATTACATAAATGTTCACCCTACTGTTACGGCCGATTTCTCCTTCAGGGATTCTATCGAGATAACTACCATGTCTGTAGTGTTCGAGCATATGGACCAACCCTTTGATGCTTCTGCAACATATACGTTCGATTGGGATTTTGATGACGGGAATACGGCAAGTAACATAAGAGATGTTATGCATACTTTTATTGTACCGGCTACATATAATGTGTCGCTTACAGTAACCGACAATTATGGTTGTACAGATACCCTTTCACAGCCTGTTACCCTTGTTGGCCCTCCCGACATTTTAGCCAGTGCATGGGTAGGTTGCGACTCACTTAAAGTTAAATATACTATTGTAGGTTTAGACCCCGATACTATTACTACAATACTTTGGACTTTTGGAAATGATTCGGCGAGCACACTGGTCGATCCTGATACTGTTCTATATACCGACCGTCAGCAATTTCATGCCAGTTATACCGTTAGTGCTATAGTTAATGGAGATACAGACAATGAAATTATACGAACGAATTTAATTACCGTGCACAGGGTAGTTAGGGCCGATTTTGAATGTGCCGATACACTTACATCACAAACAGAACTCAATATGGTGTGTTACAACCTGGACCCGTATTTTGACCCTACGGCCACGTATATGTTCAACTGGCAATTTGAAGGACTGGGGGCGCAAACAGGCAGAAGACCATTGATAACATACCCGTCTGTAGAAGATACGGTTAGTGTTGATTTAACAATTACCGACCAGACATACGGATGCTCCGATAGTCATAGCATACAAATAGTTCTGTCACCGACTTTACTGGTACAAAACGTTTTTACTCCTAATGATGACCAGGTAAATGACTATTTTATGATTGTTACAAATGGAAATATGCCCCTTCAAATAAAAATCTATAGCCGAACAGGAATCCTCGTATATCAATCTAAAGGAACAGAGATAATATGGGATGGAAAAACAGCGTCGGGAGTTGAACTCAATACCGGAATATATTATTATGTTTTACAGTCTCTTGATGGTGACCCGGGAAAAAGGTATAATAAAGCAGGTTTTATTTATTTGTACAGATAATACTTGCTTTAAAGATTTGATTTCTTATTTGCAAGAAGAACCTTTCAAAATAATATCTAAATAATATTAATTATTTTCTACTGCTGAAAATCAGTGTTCTATTTAGCTCTATTACAAATTGTATATATTTTTTGTTATTTTTAATGGGCACTGAGAATTATTTTTAATTTTATAGTTATTATTCAACAATAAACGAAATATAAATTGAACCTTATGATTCAATCGTGGTTTAATTTAAAAAAAGTTAAAATTGTAGTTGAAAAAAAAAATTATGAAACTATTAATTCTTTTATATGACACAATCAAGTAAAAGGATCTATTTTGTATCATATAAATCGGTTTTTATTGGTTTTGTTTTTTCATTCTTTTTTTGTTATCCCGGTGAGGCAGCAAACAAAGAATTACACAAGATCATGGTCATTAGTTCTGATTCGGTTTATTTTCTTAATCATGATGACATAAAAAAAGGAGAAAGACTATTTTACGGGTTACTGCCCCTGGGTGACGACGTTGAATCTTGTGTGTCCTGCCATAATACCATACCTTCCGATACCCTTAACTGGAATCCTTCGGCTTATGATATTTCTGTTGTGTATTCCAAAAAAAAGCTTGATGAATTAAAAAATTCTCTTTTAAATCCTTCAGGGAAAAAACTTACAGAAGTTCATTCCGGGTACCGGTTAGATGATGATCAACTTATTTTGTTAAAAGGGTATCTTCAACATTTTTATGAAAAGGGCGGTATTGAGCCCAAACCGATAGTCGATAAACTATTTATATTCCTGGCACTGCTTATATTGTTTTTAATTGCAATTATCGATTTGTTAATTACAAAAAAAATAAAATTTAGGGCTATACACCTGGCAGTTATGTTAATTACTTTGTTTTTTATAACCAAAACTATTGTGGTTAACGCTATTGCACTTGGACGGCAAAAAGACTATATGCCTCTTCAGCCTGTTAAATTTTCACATAAGGTGCATGCTGGAACAAATGGAACAGACTGCTTATATTGTCATCATACTGCTGAATACAGTAAGACAGCAGGAATTCCCTCGTTAAACGTTTGTTGGAATTGTCATGCCATAGTAAGAGAAGGCACAAATTCCGGTAAGTTTGAAATAAATAAAATTGTTGAAGCCCATGAAGTAACCAAGAAACCTATAAAGTGGATACGAATACATAATTTGCCCGATCATGTGTTTTTTAGTCATGCCCAACATGTTGGAGTTGGAAAATTAGAATGTAAAGAATGCCATGGGCCGGTTGATGAAATGAATGTAGTTAGGCAATACAGTGATCTTTCTATGGGGTGGTGCCTTGATTGCCACAGGACCCATAAAGTTCAATTCATTGAAAACGACTATTACCAGGTATTTAAAGAATATCATGATAAAATAAAAACAGGAGAATTAGATTCTGTTTTGGTTGAACAGATTGGTGGCACTAATTGTCAAAGGTGTCATTATTAGTACCATTATAAAAAATGCCTATCGGATGAAAAAAAAATATTATAGAAATATTGCCGAATTCAATGGGGAAGAACAAGATAAAGATATAAAAGGCCAAAGCAACAGGTTAACAGATATGTTTGATGATGAAACTGTAAATGCCTTATCATCCAGGAGGGATTTTCTAAAGTTATTTGGATTTAGCATTGCCTCAGTTGCAGTAGCTGCAAGCTGTGAACAACCTATCCGAAAAGCTATTCCTTATCTTATAAGGCCCGAATCGATAATACCGGGGAAAGCCAATTATTACGCATCAACTTTTTATGATGGGAGCGACTATTGCAGCGTACTGGTAAAAGTTAGGGACGGGCGTCCTGTTAAAATAGAAGGGAACGAATTATCATCGGTAACAAAGGGAGGTACAAATGCCCGTACACAAGCATCGGTGCTTGGCTTATATGATACGGCACGCTATCAATATCCTTTGATAAACGGGAAAAAGTCTGAATGGGACTTAGTTGACAAGAAAATTATAAATTTGCTAAATACTCTTAGTGCCCAAAACAGGCAAGTTGTATTGCTTACCCCCACCATAATAAGCCCGGCAACCAAAGAAATAATAGATACATTCATTAAAAAGTACCCTGTTACCAGGCATATTCAGTATGATTCCATTTCTTACTCGGGAATGCTTGAAGCAAACAGGTTTGTATTTGGGAAACAGGTCTTGCCATCTTATCAATTTGATAAAGCAAACCTTGTTGTGAGCTTTGGTGCCGATTTTCTTGGAACATGGCTTTCACCTGTTGAATTCACAAAGCAGTATGTAACCAAAAGAAAATTGGATGAAGGACAGAAAACAATGTTGAAACATATTCACCTGGAAGGAGGAATGTCACTTACTGGTAGTAATGCCGATGAACGAATTGTTATTAAGCCCTCACAGGAAAAGATTATCCTGGCAAACCTGTTCAAGCAAATTTTAAAAGCAAAAACCGGTAGGGTAATAAATGTTGCCCCTTGTTCATTCGATGTAATGAGTATGGCAAAAACATTAGTGAAAAATAGCGGAGGGTCGTTGTTAATATCAGGGTCAAATGATACCGGTTGCCATGTATTGGTAAATGGAATAAATTATTTGCTTGGCAATTACGGTGGAACAATAAATATTGACCAACCGTTGTATGTAAGGCAGGGATTGGATAAAGAAATGACGGAATTTATTAATGCGCTTGATAAAGGTAAAATAGGTGGCGTAATTTGTTACAATGTTAACCCTGCATATGATCATCCCCTGGCAAATAAATTTGTCAAGGGATTAAAAAAATGTGAGTTAAGCGTGTCGTTACCCAATTTAAGAGATGAAACAGCTGGTTTTACAACATACGTTTGTCCTGATCATCATTACCTGGAATCGTGGAATGATGCCGAAGTAAAAAAAGGTTTTTACAGTCTTGCCCAGCCTGTAATTCATCCTATATTCAATACACGATGTGCCCAGGAGAGCCTTTTAAAATGGGCAGGAATAAACACTTTATATGATGAATACCTAAAAGCATACTGGAAAAAGCGGGTTTATCCGTTATCCACTTCATTTACTTCTTTTTACGATTTTTGGACAAGAAGCCTTCAGGATGGTGTTTTTGAACAAAGCATACAAAAAGCAAAAAACATTAATACCAACTTAAATACTATTGTTGGGGTTGCTAAAAATACAAGGGCAATTAAAGATGATTCGTTTGAGATAATATTATATGAGAATGTAAGTGTGGGGAATGGAAAACAGGCAAACAACCCGTGGCTCCAGGAACTTCCTGACCCGGTTTCAAAGGTATGTTGGGACAATTATGCAGCAATATCTCCCAAACTGGCTAATGAGCTTGGCTTGACAGACGGCAGCCTGGTATCGGTAAACGGCATATTTACGTTACCTGTTCTGGTACAACCCGGGCAAGAGCATAAAACCATCTCTATAGCTTTGGGTTTTGGCCGCAGAAATGCAGGAAAAGTTGCCGATGGGGTAGGAGTAGACATGTATCCCCTGGTAAGCATTAAGTATCAAAATAGGATGTATACCAACCAGGTAAAAATAGAAGCAAAAAAGGGAAATTATCCGCTGGCTATGACCCAAACGCATCATTCTATGGAAGGCAGGGAAATTGTAAGGGAAACAACTCTTAAAGAATATCACAGGAATCCTGCTTCAGGGAATGAAACGCATAAAGAAATTGAAGAACACCATGTTAGCCTTTATAAAAAACATGAATTTAAGGGCCATCACTGGGGAATGGCCATTGACCTGAATTCATGCATAGGTTGTAGTGCTTGTGTTATTGCATGTTCGGCAGAAAATAATGTGCCGGTAGTTGGGAAACAGCAAGTACAACGGGTTCATGAAATGCATTGGATTAGGATAGACAGGTATTATTCAGGCAATCCCGCGAACCCTGAGGTTGTTCGTCAGCCTGTTATGTGTCAGCATTGTGATAATGCACCCTGTGAAAATGTTTGTCCGGTAGCGGCCACCAACCATAGTGATGAGGGGTTAAACCAGATGGTTTACAATCGATGTATAGGAACCCGGTATTGCAATAATAACTGCCCTTATAAAGTGAGAAGGTTCAATTTTTTTGATTATACCAAAGCCGACGCTATACCATTTAATACCAAAGATGCCGCTGGGATGACATTGGACCTTAAACGCATGGTACTCAATCCCGATGTGACAGTGAGGGCAAAAGGGGTAATTGAAAAATGCTCGATGTGTGTGCAACGGATCCAGGAGAAAAAGCTTAATGCCAAACTTGAGAAGAGGCCTTTGAAAGATGGAGAGATTAAACCGGCATGTGCCCAGGCATGTCCTGCAGATGCTATAGTATTTGGGGATTTAAACGATCCTGAAAGTAAAGTTTCAAAAATGTTCAAAGACAAAAGGAATTATCACCTGCTTGAAGAGTTACATACATTGCCATCGGTGGGCTATCTGGCTAAAGTGAGAAATAGAAAACAACATAAAAAATAAAAAATGCACCTGTCTCCATTACGAGAACCATTAATAAAAGGGAATAAAACCTACACAAAAGTTACAGATGACATTTCCATGCCGATGGCTGGAAAACCTGGTAAATATTGGTACATGGGCATCACACTTTCTTCACTTGCAACTGTTGGTGGTGCTATTGCCATTTTTTACACGATTTGGTGGGGGATAGGGACTTGGGGCTTAAACCGTACCATTGGTTGGGGCTGGGGAATAACAAACTTTGTTTGGTGGGTAGGTATCGGCCATGCAGGGACCTTTATTTCCGCCATACTTTTGTTATTCCGTCAAAAATGGAGGACCAGTATTAACCGGTCTGCCGAAGCCATGACACTTATTGCTATTGCATGTGCCGGTTTCTTCCCGATGATCCATATGGGACGATTACTTTTAGGATTTTTTATAGTTCCTTATCCGAATACCCGCGGTATTTGGGTGAATTTCAACTCCCCGTTACTCTGGGACGTTTTTGCTATTACAACCTACTTTTTTGTTTCATTACTATTTTGGTATGTAGGGCTTATTCCCGACCTGGCAACAATTCGTGACAGGGCAGTAAAGAAAGTTAAAAAGTATATCTACGGCCTGTTAAGTTTTGGTTGGACAGGTTCGGCAAGGCATTGGGCAAGGCATGAATCTATAAGTCTTATACTTGCCGGATTGGCGGCACCTCTTGTTCTATCTGTACATAGTATAGTAAGTATGGATTTTGCTACCTCTGTTATTCCAGGCTGGCATACTACAATTTTTCCACCCTATTTTGTGTCAGGCGCTATTTTTTCAGGGTTTGCCATGGTATTAACATTGTTAATTGTAGCCCGTAAAGCTTTAAACCTTGAAGATTATATCACGGTTAACCATATTGAATCAATGAACAAAATAATTATTGTAACAGGTTCAATTGTCGGTATAGCTTACTTAACTGAACTTTTTATGGCATGGTACTCCGGGGTGCCTTACGAAAAATTTGCCTTTTCTAACAGGGCTACAGGCCCTTATTGGTGGGCATACTGGATTATGATGACCTGCAATGTAGTTACTCCACAGTTATTCTGGATAAAGAAACTTAGAAGGAACCTGGTTTTTACGTTCATTGTCTCTATTTTTATTAATATTGGAATGTGGTTTGAACGGTTTGTTATTATTGTAACTTCGTTGCACCGCGATTACCTCCCTTCGAGCTGGAGCATGTATAAGCCTACCATAGTTGAGGTTGGGCTTTTTGTTGGCACTCTTGGCGTATTTTTCACATTGTTCTTTTTATTTATAAGGGTTTTCCCGGTAATTGCCATTGCTGAAGTAAAAAGTGTACTTAAAACATCGGGTGAAAAAACAAATAAGTCATGAAAGTGCTAACGGAATATATATCAGCTTATTACATGGATGATGAAGATCTGATAACAGGACTGAAACAGATTAAGGAAAAAGGATTAAACATTATAGATGTATTGACCCCTTTCCCGGTTCATGGTTTAGATAAGATTTTAGGCTTGCGAAGGTCGTGGCTCCCCCGGGTAGGCTTTATAGGAGGTGCAATAGGTGCTGCTTGTGGGTTCGGTTTCCAGGCATGGGTTTTTACCAAATCTTATCCGTTGAACATTGGAGGAAAACCCGAATTGTCAGTTCCTTCTTTTATTCCTGTAACTTTTGAGTCTACAGTGTTATTTGCTGCATTTGCCATGGTATTTGCTTTTTTGTTCAGGTCGAAACTGGGCCTTGGTGCTAAAAATAAAATTTATGATGAAAAAATTACCGATGACCGGTTCGTGGTTTTGCTGGATGCAAAAGATGGTTCAGACAAGTATATTAATGATGTTAAAAAGCTTTTGAATGAAACGGGTGCTCAAATAATTGAAATAGTTACTAAATAGTGCCTGCCAGAAAACTCCGATTTTTTAAACTTTTTTCATAACCAACAACAGTGTGAAGAATTAAAAAGACAAAACAGAAAGAAATGAAGAGTATGGAAAATAAGTTTCTTTTTACATCAAAGGCAAAAGTACCTTTTTATATGTTAATGGTAATAGGTATTTTAGCCGCCATTATCGGATTAGCCACTTATGGATTTGGTAACCGCTTCTGGGCTAATATTCTTCTTAATAATTATTATTTTTTGGCCCTTGCCCTTGGTGGAGTATTTTTTGTGGCTGTTCATGCTATAGCCGAATCAGGGTGGCATACCAGTGTTCAGAGAATACCTGAAGCAATGGGCGCGTTTATTCCTGTTGCAGGTATACTGATGCTGATAATGATAATTTTTGGAAATCATTATCTTTATCCCTGGACACATAAAGAACATCTTGACCCTGTGCTTGAAGGAAAATCAGGTTATCTGAATATGCCGTTCTTTATCATTAGGTTTTTTGTTTACTTTGCCGGGTGGACCGCATTAAGCTACTTTATGCGGAAAAATTCATTGCAACAAGACCTTGATACTGATCTCAAATACTTTAAACGGCATAATACGTTTTCGGCATTATTTATTGTTTTTTTTGCAATAACGGTTGTCACCTCCAGCTGGGATTGGCTTATGTCGATCGATGCCCATTGGTTTAGTACGCTTTATGGTTGGTATATACTTTCGGGACTTATGGTAAGCAGTGTGGCAATGATTATTCTAATCATTTTGGCGTTGAGAATAGCGGGACTTATGAAACATATTAATAAGGAACACTTGCATGATCTTGGTAAATATCTTTTCGGCTTTAGTATTTTTTGGGCTTATTTGTGGTTTTCACAATATTTACTTATCTGGTATGGCAACCTTCCGGAAGAAACAATTTATTATTTTGACCGGTTAAGTCATTTTAACGGGTTGTTTTATGTAAATATTATCTTCAACTTTGCGGCCCCCTTCCTTGTCCTGATGACCAGGAATTCGAAACGTACTTCATGGATATTGGGAATTGCTGCCATACTTGTTTTTATAGGACACTGGATAGATTATTACCAGGCAATAATACCTGGAGTAGTAGGAAAAGAAAACGGGATAGGTTGGTTTGAGGTTGAACTTACTCTGGGATATCTCGGATTGTTTATCTTTATTGTTTTAAGAGCTTTATCAAGAGCCAATATTGTTCCTGTTCATCATCCGTTTTTTAAAGAAAGTCTTGAATACCATACTAATTACTAAATGCTTGACCATGATGTTATTTAAGTTCTTAAAAAATAGGTTTTTTATAGTTTTACCCGTATTTATACTGGTTAGTTCATGTGATAAAAATAATAATAATCCCGGCTATACCTATTTCCCTGATATGGCTTATTCCAGAGCTTATGAAACATATTCTGAAAATCCTAATTTCAAAGATGGAAAAACTATGCGGGTACCTGTGGAAGGAACTATACCCAGGGGATTTGTTCCTTTTCCTTATGAAAAAACAGACGAAGATATGATTAAGGCAGGTAAAGAACTGGATAATCCTTATGCTTATTCATTGGAAAACCTTGAACGCGGGAAAGTAATATTTGAAAGATGTTGCAGGCAATGTCATGGTGAGAAGGGCGATGGGAAAGGATTCTTATATACAAGCGGAAGATACATATATCCTCCTGCATCACTTATTAATGAAAAAATGAAGAACAAACCCGACGGTGAAATGTACCACCAGATTACACTGGGTTGGGGCGTTATGGGGTCACAGGGCTTGTTGTTAAGACCGGAAGACAGGTGGAAAGTTATTCTTTATATCCGTAAAGAACTACAAAATAAAGATAATTAAATACCTGGAAAAACTTTTCTTAATACATCTTATTAATCATACTACACCATTCATCGCGCTTTTTTATAGTGAATTTGTGTTCGCTACCATCTTTTGTAATAACATTAAGTCCGTTACGAATTATTCTTTTGGTATTAAAAAACATTAATTCTTTAATATGAACGGGTAATATCTCAAGAAAATAATTTGTTTTGACATTTTCTTTTGTGGTGAAAAAAATTCGTTGATTGGTCAATATCAATTTTCCTGAAACCTTTTCGCTATTTGAAAGATAAAGAGAATCTCCGGCTTTCAGAACCAATTCATTTGCATTTAAGTCTAACTTCATTAATTTAGGTATTAAAGTTTTTTTAAGTATTAAACCATAAAGATATACTAAAAAAGATTTGCTTTATGTTTTTCTATATGCCATTATTAAGTTTTTATAAGCTAAAACAAAAATGATATATCCGAATGACGATATAAAAAGAAAAATGTTGCATACACGAACCCTAATTTTTGCGACCGACCTCGACGTTGCTAAGCTATGGC
>CAZWGG010000126.1:0-10520 GCA_964633305.1 uncultured Bacteroidales bacterium | reverse complement strand
ACTAAATAACCAGGGGTAAATTAAAGTAAAATACAGAACCTTCATTCAGAATTGATTGAATCCATATTTTACCGTTAAGCAATTCTACCATTTTTTTTGCAATTGAAAGCCCTATACCTGTTCCTCGGTTCTGTATTGCATAGTTATCATTATCTAGTTTAACAAATCGATCAAAAACACTTGTAATATCTTTCTTGTCAATACCTATACCTGTGTCCTCAACGTAGAATAAAAAATCATTTGTCCGTTTTATAAATCCAAATTTAATATACCCTTTATTTGTGAATTTAATAGCATTTATAATCAGGTTAGAAAAAATTTGTTCGAATCTGGTTTTATCTGTTCTTATTATGTAGTTCTGGTCAGAAGTCTCGTAAAAGAATTTTATTTTCCCCTTCTTATTGTTCGGAATAAATTGTTGATGAGATATTTCCAGTGATTTCATAAATGTATTAAGGTCAAAATCGGTTGGTAAAATCATGAGCTGATCAGACTCAATAAGTGAAAAATCGAGAATATCATCTATTAGCCTAAGTAAATATTCAACATTTTCATTAACTATTTCAAAGTATTTTTCCTTTTTTTCTTTTGGTAATTCTTTCTTTTTTAACAGGTCGGTAAATCCCATAATAGCATTCATAGGTGTGCGTATTTCATGACTCATATTGGCCAGAAAAGCAGTTTTAAGTTTATCCGCTTTTTGTGCATTTTGTTTTTCCTTTATATAGTTTCTTTTTGAATAACTCATAATTATTGTTCCAAGAATAAAGTAAAGAAGTATACTGGTTACCAAATCGATTCTTCTTGCAGTATCATCCTCATACGGAACCATCCATTCAAAGAATTTGTTTTCGAAATAAAAACATAGACAAACATTAATCCCTATTAAAAGCAAAAGGAAAAATCGAGGCCAACTGTCAGTAAGCAAAACAACTGAAAGTAAAAGCAAATAGTAAGTATAGGGTATGGGACCTAATGATCCGGCACTATTTAGCCACAAGAGAGAGAGTATAGGATACGCTGAAAAGATAGCAAGCCATTTTGCCAGTTCAACTTTTTGATAAAACCTGCTTAAACCATAAACGCCGAAATATATAGCCGTAGTAACAAGTGTTAGTATAACTTCAAATATCCCAAGGTTTAATATAAGATTAATAATAAAACCAATAAAAGCTGTTATGCTTATGCAAATAGATAATGAATTAATAAACCGATGTTCAAAATGATAAGATTTTTGATCCCCAAAAAGTTTTATACTGAATTTATAAATACATTTTTTCATTTTGAAAAAAATGTAAAACCACTATCTCTTTATTAAAGTTACGAGTAATTATTTATTAATGCAACTGGTAATAAGAAGCTACACAAAAAAGAGTTCCTGTCATTCTTTTTTACATCAGTAATGACAATAAACTTTAGAGTGTCATTCTTTCTTAACTTTTACTACTAACCCTTTATATCTTGTTATTAATTTGTATATATTTCTGTGCTATTCTCTTGGTTGTATACTTTTGTTCAAAAGCCTTTCTGGCATTTTTACCCATGGTGATACGCAAGTCGGTATTCATCTTAAGTTCTATTAACCTTCTTTTTAGTTCATTCCTATCACCCGGGTTAACTACATACCCGCACTTTTCTTCATTTACCACAAATGATATTTCACTATTTTCAGGTACCATAGCAACTAAAGGAATTCCTGATGCTAAAATTCCATAAAGTTTACTGGGCACGGCCATTCCTTCTAAATTATCCCGAAGCGAAATGAGTGCAACATGGCAGGCAGTTAGTGAATTCCCCAGATTTTTTTTTGGTTGATAAGGAAGAACAAGAGAATTTTTAGGAACTTTATTATTCCACTCTTCAAAAAGTTCTTTTTTTCTTAATCCATCTCCAATAAAAATAAAAAAAATATCTTCTGATTCCAACTCCTTAGTAATCTTTGCAAAGGTTATCATATCATGCCACAAGCCCATATTACCCGAATACTGTACTACAAATTTATCGGATAAGTTGAATTTTTTTACAAATGGATTCTTTTCATAAGGCATTGGTTTAATCAAGTTCTCATCATGCCAGTGGGGAAGATATTCAACCTTGTGAAGGGCGCCGGGATTTATTGTCTTAATCCATTCAATCATATCTCTTCCCAGAACTAATATTTTTGATGCATTTTTTAAAATCGATTTATTTATTTTTTTCCATATAACGGAGATAATATGCTTATCAGAGATTTTTCCTAATCGTATTATACTGTCAGGGTAGACATCTAAAACGATATAAACAAACTTTCTTTTTTTTATTCTGCCAATAAGTAAAATTAAAAATCCTAAAAAAGGGGGATTAGTTACCGTGAAAATAGGTGCTTTGTCTTTAGAGAAAAGAAGTTTTAAGAAAATAAAAACACTAAAAGTCAGGTAATTAGACAATCTTCCTAATAAAATATCTTTCCTAAAATTTGTACTCCATATATAGGTAATTTTTATGCCTTTATAAAAAACTTGTTTCGGTTGTCTTTTTAAGGTTGTATAACTTGGCTGGGCACACCAAACCTCAACCTTTGTTCCTTTTTCCTCTATCTCTAAACAAAGGTCTGTAAAAAGACCTGCTGTAGAAACTACATCAGGGTAAAATACCTGGGATACAAAAAAAAACTTTTTACTCATTAAATGAGACGAAAAATTTATTTTTTAACAGATAGAACCAAATCATTAATCCATTTATAAGTTTTTTCAAGACCTTTAACAAGAGGTTGTGAGGGCTTCCATTTTAACCCCTTTTCAATAAGCCGGTTATCAGATCTTCTTCCCCTAACACCAATTGGGCCGGGAATATTTTTTATTGTTAATTTTTTATGAGCTATACCCATGGTTATTTCTGCTAATTGATTTATAGAAACCATTTCTTCAGAACCAATGTTAACAGGTCCATGAAAAGTACTTGAGTCCATGAGCTTTCTCATACCGTCCAGACATTCATCTATATACAAAAATGATCGGGTTTGTTTACCATCTCCCCATATTTCAATTTGTCCACCATCTGGAGTTTCTGCTACTTTTCTGCATATGGCTGCAGGTGCTTTCTCTTTGCCATTGTTCCATGCACCCTCAGGTCCAAATATATTATGAAACCTGGCAATTTTTGTATTCATCCCGTAATTTTTCCTATATGCTAAATACAATCTTTCACTAAAAAGTTTTTCCCAGCCATATTCGCTATCGGGATATGCAGGATACGCAGAATCTTCGGAAGTTGTAGGGTTATTCGGGTCTAACTGATTATGTTCCGGATATATACAGGCAGATGATGAATAAAAAATATGATTGATGTTTCTTTTCCAACATGCTTCCAGCATGTTTAAATTAATCAAAGCAGAATTATGCATCACATCTGCATCATGATCGCCTGTAAAAATATATCCGGCTCCTCCCATGTCTGCTGCAAGCTGGTAAACTTCATCAAAATATTGATCAACCACCCTTCTACAAACACTTTGTTCTCTTAAATCACCAATAATAAAGTCATCGGCCGGTGTATTTGAATACTCCGGATATTTTAAATCAACGCCCCTGACAAAAAAGCCTTCGCCTTTTAACCATTTAACCAAATGACTACCAATAAAACCTCCAGCTCCGCATACTAAAGCTTTTTTCATTGTAATTATTTTTGAATTTTAACATGTTGATGTCATAAATCTAAACCAAATTTTTTGAGCTTCAAATTTACAGAACAATCTTTTTAAAATGCAAGTTTAGTTTTGCACATGTAATAAAAATTTATTAGTTAACTTTTTCAAACCAATATTTTATTGGAATGTGATTTTATTATTATGTGGTTACGCATATCTATTACCTATGAAACATTTTTCTTTTTAAAATCCCTTATATTAAGTATAACAGATATAGTTAATGCGCAAATGAAACCTGTCATGGTCAGTGTATCTATCAGTTGAGCTTCAAAATCCAACCCTGTTAACCGGTTTATGATATACTTAATGTATGAAGTAGATAAATTTTGATAGCCAAGTTTACGAAGTACCTGGAAATGTCAGTCAGTTAACGGACAATACCCAATACCATAGAAAATTCCTAATATAAACCAGGAAGCACAGGTAATTAACAGTGTTACTAGGTTTATCAATCTGGTCTTTTTCAATGTCCATCCAAACAAATTAAAAACTACGAGAACAGAATGAAAAAGAAAAAAAAATATCGAGTAGTTTTAGCATTTATGAAGAAATCGTAACTTTCGGGTAAAAAATTACAACATTCTTTCTTTATCTGCAATGATTCATAAAAACATTACCATATATGGGATAGTTCAAGGGGTTGGTTTCAGGTTTTCTGCCAGGGAGACTGCCCGTGCATTTGGAATAAAGGGTTATGTAAAGAATTTACCTGATGGCAATGTGTTCATTGAAGCTGAGGGACAAGAATTCAACGTTAATAAGTTTTTAAAATGGTGTAATACGGGACCTTCACATGCTTATGTTAGTGAGGTTGACGTTACAGATGGACCAATAAAGAATTACAATGTATTTGATATAAAGTTCTGAAAAGGTTATAATGAAAATGTGGACCGGTTAAAAACAGAACGTATTCCTCCAATTAGCATCCATAGCGTTAAAATAAGAATAAGAAAGGAAATGATAAGTAACAGCATTTTATCGCCATAAAAAAAATCTATGCTATTATTAATCATGGCCCAGCAAGTTATAACAAGAACGAATAACATGGGAATAAAGGCAACCAGGTAGTTTTTTTTCTTATGGTACAAGTATATACTCACCAAGCCTAGTCCTAATGCTGCCAGCAATTGGTTTAAAGCGCCAAACAAACGCCAAAGCTCAAGTCCTCCTTTTGCTTTTAATTCAAATGCCGTAAGCAATATAGCGGGTAATACAACTAATAAAGTTGCAATGTAGCGATTATGTATAGGCCGGATAAGAGAACCATTTTTTCGTGTAAAAATCTCCTGCATGGAAAGTCTTTGAATTCGTGTTGCCGAATCAAGGGTAGTATTGGCAAAACTAACAATAAAAACAGCAATGAATGATGAAGCAACTTTAAGAGGAATTCCTATGGATAAAAGAAGATTTGAAGCACCAACTACAAATGCTTCAAGTTTGGCCCCAATACCTGCATTTATTCCTTTCCATGAAGAATATTGCATGTTATAAGCATCTATTCCGTAAAAAGTTGATTCTCCTTTTTCTAGGCCCAAACTTAATCCTCCTGCTATTGCCATAAGTACCACAACTGCTAAGAACCCTTCCAGCAGCATACCCCCGTATCCTATAAATATGCTGTCTGTTTCACTATTCATTTGTTTTACAGTAGTTCCAGAACTGGCCAGTGAATGGAATCCTGAGATAGCACCACACGCAATAGTAATGAATAACAAAGGCATAAGATTTGGAATATCAGATCCCTCTTTAAATGCTAACGGATTAACACCTGGTGCTTCAACCTCAGGATGAGCAACGATTATTCCAAGAACCAGAAGCGATAAAGCTATTATCAGTTGGTGCGAGTTGATATAATCGCGAGGCTGAAGGAGTTTCTGTACCGGAATAGTAGAGGCTAAATACACGTAAATAAAGATTATTGCACTCCATGCTATTTTCTCCGACCCCCATAATGGCATTAATTTAATAGGAAACTTCACTCCCAGTAAAATCGAGAGATACATCAATAACACTGCGAATATGGAATATAAAAGGTCATTTTTACCTTTGCGAATTTGCCGTCCTAGCCATACAGCAATTGGAATTTGTAACCAAACCGGCAGTACCGCTTCGGGAAAACTTACAAATAGTGTAGAAACTATTATGGTAAAAACTGATAAAACAATTAATAGTAAAAACTGTATTAGAAATTGGAAGGCAAGGCGAGTGGATGGTCCAATTATCTTTCCTGTTAGATCACCAATGGTCTTTCCTTTGTTTCGTGCAGAAATAACTAATATTGAAAAATCGTGTACTGCCCCCATAAATATCGTACCGAAAATAACCCATAATAACGCTGGAATCCAGCCCCAGATAATACCTATAGCAGGACCAACAATTGGGCCTAATCCGGCAATAGTAGTAAAATGATGCCCAAAAACAATATTACGTTTCGTTGGAACATAATCCACTCCATCTTTTAATTCATGAGATGGCATGTTATTTTCTTTGTTCAATGAAAAGATTTTTTCACCCAGGTACTTTCCATATAATTTATATGCTAAAATATACCCTGCAAATGAAGCTAGTGTAATAAAAAGTGTATTCATAATAAATTACTAACTAGAATTATGTAATAATGTTGAAAATGATTAAATTTATATATAAAAGTAATAAATATAGTATTGAATTAATATCTATATTTCACGTAACCGCAATTAATCATGAATAATATAGCGAAAAGGACTATTCTTGTACCTTACGATTTTACGCCTTATTCAGACTTTGCTCTTCAACATGGCATACAATATGCCAAAATACTTAAAACCGATATTACATTGTTGCACATTATTCCAGATCTGGTAACAGAAAATATAATGCTTGAAAAACTTAACTCTATAGCAGAAGAGGCAAAGAAAACTTATCATATGAAACCAAAGGTTCTTGTTAAACCAGGAAAAATTTCAAAATCTATTAAAAGAACTGCACATAATATTAATGCCATAATGGTAATAATGAAAACAGAAGGGCCAAAAGGTAAGCAAAAATATTTTGGTAGTAAAGCTGTTAAAGTTATGATTGGTTCTGATGTGCCATTTATCGTTGTTCAGGGCCCTCCTGTTAGGTATACTATAAAATCTGTTGTTGTTCCTATTGACTTTAGAAGTGAAAATAAAGAAAAGCTGAGCTGGATAAATTTTCTTACAAAATTTTATCAACCCAGTATATATCTTTTCAGACCAAACATTACCGATTACAGGATTCGAAATAACCTGAAATTTGCAACAAGATTCCTTGAGGGACGTAATATTGAATTCGAGCTTGTTCATGCAAGGGGGAAACAGGATTTTGTTAAAGAAGCGATTGAATTTTCTTATTTCCTTAAGGCCGACATCATTATAATAATGATGAGCCGGTTTGTTACATGGGATAAAGTACTTCTCGGATTAAGGGAACAAAAATATATTTCAAATGACTATAAAATTCCTGTTATGTGTCTTAACCCCAGGGCAGATTTACATAAACTAGGAGGTTTTTATTAAGTATTATATTTTCACCATATTATCTTTTTGCATCCAACCTTTACTTCCGTTGCTTAATTTAATCTCAATCCATTGTCCAATACTATCAACAACTTCAACTTTTGTTCCTTCATGAAGAATAAAAAGATTGGTACCATACTCATTAGGAGAGCTCTTAGCTGTTACGGAAGGTGCAATAATTATTGCTTTTTCTTCTTCAAGTACTATTTTCTTTCGTTGTATTGAAAAAATAAGACTTGTTAAGGAAAGAAAAAAAACAAGAATAAAACTATAAAACGATATTTTCTTTATACCCATTTTGCCAGAAAAAAGGTAAATCAAAAACAAAATAAGAAACAGTATGAATGTCACTATACTTATTATTGCCCATTTATTAGAAGTAGTAATATTAATCAAACTCTTGACCCACCGGTACAAGAAAAACTCGGGTATAACTTCAATTTTATCAACTACATGTGCATTAGCCAGTTCAAGGTTAAATCGTATATCTTTGCCTGATGGATCAAGAATTAATGCCCTTTCATAATTCAATATGGCCAGTGCATAATTATTAGTTTTATAATATGAATTACCCAGATTATAATACAATTCTGGTGCAGTATATCCCGAATCGATAACAAGTTTATATATCTCTATGGCTTGATAAAAATTGTTATTCACATAATATTCATTTGCTGTATTTACAAGTGAATCGGGATTAAAAGCAAATGATTTAAAAAATCCAACTGATAATACTACAAAAAGAAATGTTCTCTTTACCATTTTATTTTAACTTTTGTTGAAGTTTACTTATTAATTCAACTACATTTTTATAGAGCTCTTCCATTCCTGATTCTTTTCCTCCAGGTGCAAACCTGGCATATTCGCAGTTGTCAAGTATGTTGTAAATACTGTTTATCAATTCCTTGTCTATCTTAAGTTTTGTAAGCTCCTCGTTTAACTTGTCTCTTGAGAGTTCTGCCACCGGAATGGTTAATTTATCACCCATATATCCCCATATAGCTTTCATTATCTCTTCATAGAACCTTTCTTGCTTGTTTTGTTTGAGGAAAGTATATGCCTTTCTTAACCGTTTTTTTGCATACTTATTTGCTTTTCGGTTTTTAACCAGGCTAACATTTGCATTTCTTTTTATTGTCTCTCTTCTAAATATTATTACCAGGATAAATAAAATGAATGAAATAAGATAGACGACATAAAATGCAGGGTTTTTTAGAAGCAATTCAACGGATCGGTAAAGTTTAAAAGGTTTGTTCTTTATAAATAATATATCCTTACCTAATAACTTAAAATCTTCTTTTGATAAGCCCGATATTACAACAGTGGTGGTATCTTCATCTCCTTTTTCAACGTTTATAGAGAACTCATCAGATGTTAATGTGATAAACTTTTTTGTTGAAGGATTAAAATAAGTGAAATCAATTGGCGAAATTTTGTATTCGCCTGCATATCTTGGAATTAGTACATATTCAAAGATTTTTGTACCTGAAAGTTCATTCGTTTGCTTTAGTGTCGTTTTTGGCTCAAATTGTTCAATGTTTGGAGGAAATTTAATCACTGGCTCATCAATGAGCTTGATATTCCCTTTACCCGAAATAGAAACTTTGTATGTAAGTGCTTCGTTTGTCGTTAAAGCGGTTTTATCAACAGTGGTTTTCATATTGAAATTTCCAACAGCTCCTGTAAATGATTCGGGTTTTGGTGGTAAAGGGTTCACCGTTATTTTTACTTTGTTGCTTTTTAAGGTTAAAGGAATGTTTTGTACCGACGGTCCGAAAAAATCATCAAAAATACTTCGTGACCTGCTTTGAACCTGCTTTTGAATCGACACTTCCAAATCAAAAGGTTTAATAGTAATTTCACCTGTTTTTTGGGGATAAAGCACCATCTTTTGAATAGTACCGGTGTAATAAATTTCTCCATTTACATTTTCTCTTTCTAGTGATCTTAGTGGTGGTATTTCAACAGGTTGTTTATAGAATCCTGTGAATTCCGGGCCCTTAAATCCCTGGTCAATTCCACTTAAGTTTACCTTTGTATATATTTTTATCCAAGCAATAATTTGTTCGCCAATATAAGCAGAACGTTTATCAAGATGTAAACGGACAAATACATCTTCACCAACATCTGCCTGGTTTTGACCGCTTGTTGATTGTTGGTTTTGTGAGGACTGGGATTGTTTTGAAGTACTCCCTCCTGGAATAACTTCAATAGCGATTGAATTAGATTGATGAGTTTTCCCTTTATATTTAACAGAAGCCGGGGGAATGGTAAAATTTCCATCTTTAATGGCCCTTAAATAATAAGTATAAGTATATTTTACTGTTTTTGTTGTTTTGTTATTAATTATTTGGATGCTTGTACTTGAGCTGGTCATTGGACCTCCCAGTAACTGAAAATCAGACAAATCGGGGATTTCAACCCTGGAAACATTCTGATTCACTTCATATACAAGCTGAAATTGTTCCCCCACTCTTAATACTTTAGGAATTGCACTGGCCTTGAATTCAAGGTCCTGTGCAAATGAACTGAACGAAGAAAATGTAATAAATATTAAAAACAATACTATTCTCATCACGGTTATTCGTTTTAAATGAATTACCAATTTTTATCTACAGGTACTTTTCTGGCCTGTGCCTTTTGTTGCTGTACTTTTTTTAGTACTTCTTTTTCTTCACGGGTTATTTCATCCAGCAAACGCTCTGCATCCTCTCTTGAAATTTGTTGGGCTGATTGCTGCTGTTGTTGCTGTTGCTGTTGTTGCTGTTGTTGTTGTTGTTGATTTTGTTGTTGATTTTGTTGTTGATTTTGTTGCTGATTTTGTTGCTGATTTTGTTGCTGATTTTGTTGCTGATTTTGTTGATCCTGCTTGTTTTCCTGGCTTTGCTGTTGTTGCTGTTGATTGGCCATCATATTTTCTGCCAATTGCAAGTTATGTTTTGCATCTTCGTCACCTGGATTATTTCTCAATGCATTTTTGTAGGCTTCAATACTTTGCTTAAATTTATTTTCTTTAAAATAAGTATTACCTAAATTGTAATAATATGCTGATAATTCTTGTTTGTCAGCTTTCTCCTGCAGCGTTAGGTTTTCATATTTTGTTGCAGCAGCTTCATATTTCTCTTGTTTATATAAAGAATTTCCCAGGTTGAAATTTGCTTTTCCCGATCCGGGATCTTTATCTAAAGCTTTTCTGTATAAAACTTCTGCTTCTTCATATTTCTTATCCTGATATTCTTTGTTTCCTTTACGAATATATTTTCTTTCTGTTTGCGCAAATAATGGCAATGTAATAAACATTAAACTGATACCTA
>CAZWGG010000125.1:0-10550 GCA_964633305.1 uncultured Bacteroidales bacterium | reverse complement strand
AATTTAGAAGTTTTTCAAAAAAAGCGGGTTTTACAGGAACACGTTGTGCATATACAGTAATACCCAAAGAATTGATGGCTTCTACCGGTAAGGGAGAACAAAAATCTGTTCATTCTCTTTGGAAAAGAAGGCATACAACAAAATTTAATGGAGTATCATATCCGGTTCAAAAAGCAGCAGCAGCAATATATACAGCACAAGGCAAAAAAGAAATTCAGGAAGTTATTGATTACTATATGGAGAATGCAAGAATTATGAGAAAATGTCTTGCAGAACAAGGATTCAAAGTATATGGAGGGATTAATGCACCTTATGTTTGGGTAAAACCTAAAAATGTTACTAACTCGTGGGATTTGTTTGATAAATTTTTAAAAGAAGCGAATGTAGTAGGCACCCCGGGTTCGGGTTTTGGACCTTCAGGTGAGGGGTTTTTCAGATTTTCAGCATTTGCTTTCCGTGAAAATGTTATCGAAGCTATGGATAGAATTAAAAATCTGTCTTAGTAAACATATGTGATGCGGATCGGGTTTGATGCAAAACGGACATATAATAACCAAAGTGGATTAGGAAATTACAGTAGAAATCTTCTCAGGGCTTTTTCTACTTATTTTAGGGATAATAAATATATTCTTTATACTCCATTTGTTAAAAAAGCTTTGTTTGAAGATTCTGATCCTGTATTTGAAACAAGGTTACCCCAAAGCTTTGTTCAGAAAAACTTTCCCGGTTGGTGGCGTACATTTACCCTTTCAAAAGAATTAACAAAGGATAAACTTGATATTTACCATGGCTTAAGCCACGAATTGCCTTTTGGAATTGACAAAAGTAAGATTAAATCTGTTGTCACCATTCATGATCTGATTTTCTTACGGCATCCGGGAATGTATAATCCTACTGACAGGTTAATTTATAAACTAAAATTCCATTATGCCTGTCAAATTGCAGACAGGATTATTGCTGTTAGCAAACAAACAGCATTAGATATTGCAAATTATTTCGAAATTGATGCTTCAAAGATTGACATTATTCACCAAGGATGTAATCCTAAATTTCAAGCTACTATTACAGAAGACACAAAAAGATCAATCAGACAAAAGTATGGATTACCAGAAAGCTTCATACTATTTGTTGGAAATATAGAGAAAAGAAAAAATGTCCTGGCATTAGTAAAAGCCATTCATATTGGTAAAATTAATTTTCCCCTTGTAATTGTTGGCAACCCAGGGAATTATTTCAAACTAATAAAAAAATACATTGATACTTACTCATTGAAAAACATATATTTTTGCTATTCTGTCAAAAATGATGACTTACCTGCTATTTATCAATTAGCATCATTGTTTGTATACCCGTCATTTTTTGAAGGATTTGGTATTCCAATTTTGGAATCGCTATTTTCCAAAACCCCGGTTATTACCTCAAAAGGAGGATGTTTCCCAGAAGCTGGAGGTGAATCTAGTTTATATGTAGACCCTTATAATGTTGAAGAACTTATCGAAGCAATTAAAAAAGTTTTGAATAATACTGCATTGGCTAATAAAATGATTAATGATGGTTTTCAACATGCCCAAAATTTTACATCAGAAAAAGCAGCCAGGAATGTAATGCAAGTATATTATAAACTTCTGGACAATGAAAATGAAAGAAGATATTGAAAAGGCTTATCATGTTCTAATGCAGGGGGGTATTATTCTTTACCCAACAGATACTATTTGGGGAATAGGATGTGACGCAACCAATAGTAATGCAGTTGAGCGGATATATACCATAAAACAGCGTAAAAGTTCAAAAAGTATGCTGATATTACTTGATAATCAAATGCGGTTACTTCAATATATTGATGAAGTTCCCGGTATTGCCTGGGATATTTTGGAGGTATCGGACAAGCCGTTGACTATTATTTATCCGAAAGCAAAAAATTTGGCAAAAAATTTATTGGCCGAAGACGGTTCGGTAGGCATACGACTTGTTCAGGATGAACTTTGTTTAAAAATTATTCAACGATTAAAGAAACCTATTGTTTCTACGTCGGCAAACTACAGTGGGCATTCCGAGCCTAAATTTTTTTTTGATATTGATGAAGGAATTATCAATTCTGTTGACTATGTTGTAAAATATAGGCAAGAAGACTCTACTTATCGGAAACCCTCGGGAATAATAAAACTCGGTTTAAAAGGAGAAGTAAAAGTTATTAGGGAATAATAGCTTACATTAAAAATCAATTCATGCCTCGTGTTTTCCCTGAACCCGTTGAATTAGCATTAACAGATGGATTTCCTTTGTAATTCACATTACCACTTCCTGTAATATTTGTGTCAAGTTCTTTTAAAACGTAAACATTTGCAGATCCTGATCCGGTTATGGTTATATTTGCTTCATTAATTTTTAATTCACTGCTTGTAAAACTTCCTGAGCCCGTAATAGTCAAATCAAGTTTTTTCGCAACATTTTCCCCTGCTAACTTGATATTGCCGGACCCCGTAATTGTTGCTTCTAGTTCTTCAGAAGAAAGTTCATTAATCTTAATTGAACCGCTTCCACTAATATTGAGTACAAGGTCATTTGAATTTATGGATGATTCAGAGATGATATCTCCTGATCCTGTAACGGATAAGACTTCAACAACAGGTGTAGTGATATATATGTTCACTTTTCCCCTGATTTTTGTTTTCCAATTGTAAGTTTTAATAACTAATTTACTTCCCCGAACTTCGGTTATAATTTTATCAATGTCTTCCTTGTCACCTTCTATCTTAAAATTGTAGTGATTACCCTGGGTTAAATAAACATTTGCAGAAACAGTCAGGTCAATTCGATTAAAATCGGTTACATTACGAGTTTCATTGACACTTATGTGATTATTAGTATTACAGGCATTAGCAAAAAAATTCATACTCGTCATAGTTATTAGACTTATAAAAATAGGTTTAAATAAAATTGTTTTTTTCATTGTTAAAAAGTTTAAAGTTCTTAAAAAAAGACGAAAAATGAAATGAAATGCTGCATGAGAATAAATTTCTGGATAAGTAATAGGGGTAGATTATATAACTCAACAATTTTATTCTTTCATATAAAGATCAATTAATCCTTTGGGGGTATTTACTATTACTGTTTTTTGAGCTTCATTAATGGAAACAATAAAATTCTGATTTACAGGGATCAGTATCTCCTTATCTCCCTTTAATATCCGAAATATAGGGTTATTCGACAAATTAAGATACTCATGAATTATACCTAAATCTCCAATTTTTTGATCTATCACATGATACCCAGTAAGCGAAGTGGTTTTTGAAAAATAATCTTTAGAATTGGTTATTAGTATCCCTGTTGCATAAACTTTGCAATTAACAAATTCAATGGCTTGATCCTCAGTTTCAATATTATTGAACTTTATAATAAGAGAAGATGTGTTTTTTGGATTAAAATATGAAACAAAAAACGGCACCAATAATCCATCAAACTCAATGAATGCTGATTTTATTTCAGGGATATCTTTTGATTGTAAATTATTTAACTTTAACACAAACTCTCCGAATATACCATGAGTTTTTGCGAGCGTCCCCAAAAGAAAACAATTTTCAGTACTATGCATTTAAAAAACCTGTGAATCTATACTAAAGTTAACCTGAATATTTAAAAAAACAAAAATTTACGTAACTTATAAAGCAATTCAGGATTAGTGAGATTATTTTTCTTCAGGTTTTTCTGGTTCGTTTTCAGTATTTTCCTTTTTTTCTTCGGTCTCGTCAGGTTTGTCAGAAGTGTCTTCTTTTTCTTCAGGCTTTTCCGGTTTGTCGTTAACTTTTTCTTCTATTTTTTCATTATTCTCGGTATTTTCAGAAGTTTCCTCTTCTTGATTCCCCGGTGTTTCTTCGGTCGCATCTTCGGACGCAGGAGTTTCTTCTGATTTCTCCGGCTTTTCAGGAATTTCTGAAGTTTTTACTGCTTCTTTTGCAGCATCTTCATCTTTCTCTTTTTCTACAGGTTCATCAGTTTTTTCCGCTCCACCTGCCGTATCCGGTTCTTTTACTTTTTCGTTAACTTCCTTGCCTTTAGTAGCTTGTTCTTTAGTAGCCTGTTCTGGTTCGGGGATATCTTCTTTTGCTGTCTCAGATTCATCAGCAACTTGTTCAGCTCTTTTTTTAGCAATTTCCTGGGCCCTTGTTTCTCTAATTTTTGATTCAGCCTCTAATCTTTTTTTCATTTCATCTTCTTTGGCCTTATCAAGATTAGATTTAACTGCCTGGGTTTTTGCTTCTTTTTCTTGTATCCATGAAGCAAATCTTTTTTCAGCTTCATCTTCAGAGAATGCACCTTTTTTTGCACCTTCTAGTAAATGCTTTTTGTACAATACACCTTTTGCAGATAATATTGACCTACATGTATCAGTAGGTTGAGCGCCCTTTTGAAGCCAATACAATGCTCTATCAAAATTCAATTCAATAGAAGCAGGATTAGTGACAGGATTATATAAACCAACCCTCTCAATATATCTACCATCTCGTGGCGCCCTGCTATCCGCGACAATAATGTGGTAAAATGGCCTTTTTTTTCGGCCTTGTCTTGTAAGTCTGATTTTTACGGGCATAATGTTTGTTTAATTAAACTACTATAATTTAATTAGTTATTTTTTTTGAGTCTGCAAAGGTAAAATAATATTTCTATAAAAAAAACTATTTTTTTAAGGTAATTTTATTGTGTACACGAAAATTATCAGATTGATGAATAGAATAATCTTTTCATTACATTTTTAATAATGATTTAGGATTGAAAATAATAGCGAATTAAATCAGAAAAACAAAAAAAATGTTTTAGTATTGATAAGTTATTTATAAGTTTAATGGATAATTAGCATTAAGCACATAGCGTGAGTAAAACCCTGATCAATCAAAAAGCCAAATTTGGTACCCTTGAGGTTTTTACAACTTCGATATCTACTATTCTTGGAGCAATCCTTTTTCTTAGGTTTGGATATGCTGTTGGACATGTTGGCTTTTTAGGAACAATAGGCATCATTCTAATCGGTCATCTGGTTACAGTTCCAACAGCCCTTGCTGTTGCAGAAATAGCAACTAATCAGAGAGTTTTAGGAGGTGGGGCATACTATATTATTTCGCGTTCATTCGGATTAAATATCGGAGCTGCCATTGGTATAGCATTGTATCTTTCACAAGCTATTAGTGTGGCCTTCTATATAATTGCATTTTCAGAGGCTTTTGATCCGGTTATTAATTTTTTACATACAAAATTGAATTTCTATATCCCCGATAAACGATTTATTAGCCTGCCGGTTATGGCAATAATATCTGTAATTATTATTACAAGAGGGGCAAATGTAGGGATGAAAGCCCTGTATTTGGTGGTTGTAATACTTTTTACTTCAATTTTTTTGTTTTTTATTGGTACCTCTAACGGAACATCTCCTGTGATTAATTTAAGTTCAAGAGGTTCCAATGCTGATAACTTTTTTATTGTTTTTGCAATCATTTTCCCTGCTTTTACGGGACTGGCAGCTGGTCTGGGACTTTCAGGTGATTTGAAAGATCCAACAAAATCAATTCCCCGGGGTACTATCCTTGCAACCATTGTTGGCGCAGTGGTTTATGTTGGAGTAGCATATAAACTGGCTATTTCTGCAACTTCTGCCGAATTGGTAGAAGATCAACTTATCATGCAAAAAATAGCTTATTGGGGACCAATAATCCCAATTGGGTTGGCTGCGGCATCATTATCATCGGCTTTAGGCTCTATTCTTGTTGCTCCTAGGACACTTCAAGCAATTGGAGCTGATAATGTATTACCAAATAAATTTATTAACAAATGGATTGGGTTAGGTAAACCTATGACAAACGAACCTGTAAATGCTTCAATTATAAGTGTTATTATAGCTTTCTTCTTTATTACCATTGGAGATATAAACTTTGTTGCAAAAATTATTTCAATGTTTTTTATGGTTACATACGGAGCAATTTGTATCATTTCTTTTTTAGAGCATTTTGCCGCGGATCCTTCATATCGCCCCAGGTTTAAATCAAAGTGGTATTTTTCACTTATAGGTGCAATAATGTCTATTTGGCTTATGTTTAAAATGAATGCTCCCTATGCTTTTCTTTCTTTAATAATTATGGGTATTATTTATTATATGATATCGGTGAATAACAAAGAAAAAAAGGGACTAGTAAAATTATTCAGGGGAGTTATATTTCAGCTTAGCCGACAATTACAAATCATTGTTCAGCGGGCTGATAAAGAAGTGGCTGAAGTTAATTGGAGGCCTTTTGTTATATGTATATCAAGAGACACATTTAAGCGAAGGGGTGCTTTTGACCTGTTAAGATGGATATCATACAAATATGGCTTTGGTACTTATATTCATTATATTGAAGGGTATCTGTCAAAGCAAACAAGCAATGAGTCGAAAAAAATTCTTGACAGATTAATAAAACTAGCATCTGTTAGCAAAAATAGAGTATACCTGGATACCATAATAAGTCCTTCTTATACATCGGCAATTGCGCAAGTTATTCAACTATCCGGAATTTCTGGCAAGGGGAATAATATGATATTATTTGAGTTTTCAAGAACAGATACTGAAGCATTAGAAGAATCACTTAAAAATTATTCACTTATTCATTCGGCAGGTTTTGATATTTGTGTTCTTAACAGCTCTTATAAAGGTTTTGGTGACAAGCATGAAATACATATATGGATTACAACATATGATTATGAAAATGCAAACCTGATGATCCTGATGGGATACATAATTCTTGGTCATCCGGAATGGAAAAATGGATTCATTAAAATATTTGCCTTGTATAAAGAAAATGAACTTAAGGGAAAGCAAGATCACCTTCTTTCTCTTATTAAATCGGGCAGGTTACCTATCGCGCTCGGTAATATTGAACTGATTCCTTCAGAACAGAAAGAAACAAAAAAAATAATATCTGAAAAATCAGTCGATTCGGATTTAATAATAGTGGGGTTCAGAAACGAATTAATTAAGGCAAAAGGTGTCGATACATTCAGTATTTTTGATGATATAGGGAATGTATTATTTGTTTGTTCACAGAAAGAAAAAGAAATTCAGTGATAGATTTTAATATCTTTACACATGGTAATATAATTAATATTTAATATGGAAAGAATTGCTGTTTTTCCCGGATCATTTGACCCGTTTACTATTGGGCATGAATCAGTTGTGAAAAGGGCTTTTTCTTTTTTTGATAAAATCATTATAGCTATTGGATATAATGCAGATAAAGAAGGTCTTTTTTCTCTGGAAACAAGAATGAAATGGATTAGCTTAGTATTTAATGAAGATTCAAAGGTGGCAGTTGATAGATTTACGGGGTTAACAATAGAATTTTGCCGGAAAGTGGGAGCAAAATATATTCTTCGTGGCTTGCGAACATCATCCGACTTTGAATATGAAAGGGCTATTGCACAAATGAATAAAGCAATGTATCCTGAACTTGAAACGGTTTTTTTGCTTACTTTACCCGAACATACCCACATAAATTCCACAACGGTTCGCGACATAATCCGTCATGGTGGTGATGCAAGTAAGTTTTTACCAGATAAAATTAAAATAAACTAACAAGCTATGCATGTGAAAACCAAACTAGTACTGTTATCAATTCTATTTATATATATCATACTAATTAAGAACCTGAAAGCAGGAGAAGTGACCTTATACGGCAAGGCACCTGATTGGGCAAATACAGAATTAGTTTTTAATAAATATGCCAATCTTATTACAAATACAGAAGATATTCTTGTTAAAACTACCCTATCTGAAGACGGGAGTTTCAATGTGAAAATAAACCTTAATTCCACCACTTATATATTTTCTCATTTGGGAATTTATTTCCTTTACTTTTATGCTGAGCCAGGGAAAGAATATGAATTAATATTACCACCAAAACAAGAAAAATCAGATGCTGACAAGCTTAATCCCTATTTTGAGGAAACAAAAATTCAACTTGGAATTGCCAATTTGCCTGAGGATGATATTAACATTCAGATGAGAATGTTTCATGATTCATATAATCCGTACTATAATAAACATGTAATTGAGGCAGTAAAGAAAAATGATTTCTCCCAGCTTGATAGCGATATTGAACGTATTGATAAATTATTTAAAAAAAGTACAAACCAGTATTTTAATAATTATCGCAAATACAGGTTTGCACTAATACGGCATTGGGCATTTCAATATGAAGTAAAAGGCATTTCGGAAAAATTTTTTGTTAATGAGCCAGTTCTTTATGAAAACCAAGCTTACATGGAATTATTCAATCAAGTTTTTAATGACTACTTTTTATATCACGGAAGGACTAAAGAAGGAGAAAAAATATACCACGACATTAATTCATTAAAGGATTATGGCGAACTTCGCAAAACTTTACAGCAAAATAAAATATTTAAGAATGACACACTTCTTGAGCTTGTTATTTTGAAATGTTTATATGATGAGTTTTATAATGACAAATTTTCAAGAAATGGAATCATTACTATTCTTGACACATTATTGAGAAAAACAACAATTAAAGAACATCGGGCAATAGGAATAGACATCCGTAACAAAATCACCAAATTACTCGGTGGATTTCCTCCACCTGCATTTGAATTGTATGATGCAGATAGTAACCTAATAAAGCTAAGTGATTATAAAGGGAAATATGTCTACCTGAATTTTTGTACTTGCAGTAGTTACTCATGTATTAAAGAATTTGAAATGCTTACCGGCATTTATCAACGCCATAAAGACAAATTAGAAATCATCACCATCTCACTTGATCCTTTTATTAGTTCGCTCAAATCGTTTCTTGTGAAAAAAAATTACTCTTGGAAGTTTCTGTATTACAGTAATCAGCCAGAAATCATGAAGGATTATGATATTAGGGCATTTCCTACCTATTTTTTAATAGGGCCTGATGGTAATCTCATAAATTCACCAGCTCCCGGACCAGGAGAAAATTTCGAAAATAATTTATTTAAAATAATGCGGTCAAGAGGAGATATTTAGATTAACTAAATTTGAATAACGCATTACATCTAAAATAGACCCGTACGTATTTTCAATGATGTTAGGCATTTCAACTTTATCAAACCATTTTATCTCTGTAATATCTTCCTCTAATTGGGGTTTAGGATTTTCTTTTTTGTTGTAAGACATCTCGAACCAAAAGGTTTTTTTTAAAATTAGCTGATTTTCAATATAATATGTATGATAGGTGGAAAGAAGAGGTGTATTAATTTCGATCTCGCTTAACCCACATTCTTCTTGAACCTCCCGTATTGCAGCGTCTTGAAACGTTTCACCTTTATCCAGTTTTCCTTTTGGCAAATCCCATTTCCCTCTACGTTTAATGAATAAAGACTTTCCTTCTTTATTTTTTACTAATCCTCCCGCAGCATTAATATTTACAAAACATTCCCGGAAAGATTCCCTTAATTTTTCAATATCATGATAAAACAAATACAAAGTCTTTATATGATGTAATCTCTGGTAAAAACTAATTAATTCCTTAAGATCCTCTACACCACGATATTTATAAAACAATCCATGCTTTATTTGGAAATTTTTCGAAAAATCATCTGTCAGAAAAATCCTCTTATTGTTTATAAAAACTTTATACATTTGCGCTATGAGAAAAAGTAAAAAACAATTAGCAAAATATTTACTACAAAGTAAGTCAATAAAATTAAATCCTGCAAAACCTTTTCAATGGGCTTCGGGATGGAAATCACCAATTTATTGTGACAATAGGAAAACATTATCATTTCCCCAGATCAGGAGCTATATTAAAAATGAATTTATAAAACTTATAGGAGAAAAATATAATGAGGTTAATGCAATTGCGGGTGTGGCTACTGGGGCCATAGCACAAGGAGCTTTGGTAGCAGATGCAATGAACCTGCCATTTTTATATGTTCGCAGTTCACAAAAGAAACATGGTTTGGAAAACCTTGTAGAAGGAAAACCTGAACCTGGTCAAAAAATTGTTGTTGTTGAAGATCTTATTTCAACTGGGAACAGCAGTATCAATGCAGTAATGGCTTTACGCAAACTTGAATGTGAAGTATTAGGGATGGTGGCCATTTTCACTTATGGATTTAAAATGGCTGAAGAAAACTTTAAAAAAGCAAACTGTACGGTTTATACACTAAGTAACTATGATACATTGCTGGAGCTTGCTCTTGAGACTGGCTATATTGAAAAAAGCCAACTTGAAATTCTGAAACAATGGAAAAAAGATCCTCAAAATTGGTACTACTAATGCTAAATTCTATATTATATAACTATGTTAAAGCTAGAAAGTAAAATTGGAAAAATTAACAGTTCAGACGAAAAGGCATATAATTTTTTATCAAACTTCAATAATTTTAAAAATTTAATACCTGGAGATAAAATCAAAAACTGGGAATCTACAGAAGAAACCTGTAAGTTTAGTCTTGATGGATTAGGCGAAACAGGAATGAAGATTATTGAGAAAGAACCAAATAATTTAATAAAAATTACCGGGGCTGAAGCTAGCAAGTTTAAT
>CAZWGG010000124.1:0-10582 GCA_964633305.1 uncultured Bacteroidales bacterium | reverse complement strand
AGTGGATAATTAATTCAGGTATCGCTACTTCTAATGAATTAATTGATGTTGAGAAACAAGCTATTGCCGACGTAAAAAAAGCACGCGATAAAGCTAATAAGGCGTATAGGCATCCTATAGTAAAAGATAGAGATACTTTATTAGCTATACTTGAAAAAAAATCATGTACATGTAAAAAGGAGAACCTTGATAAGCTTGGTTTTTACACTCGTAATTTGAAGGCTAATGCTAATCTTATTAGAAAAGATAGTATAAGCACTGTAAAAAAAATATTACGATATATTTGTATTGATTGTCCGCAACGTGTCAAATTAAAAAAAGATATTGATAGCTGGTTACATTCTCAATTTGTTAGTAATTATGAAAGATATAATTCAAATCTTTATTCAGAATCGGATTATTCTTCTCTTAATGTAAAAGGAATTAAACCTGTTTATTCTGATAATTCTCCAATGGTTCCTGGCAGGGAAATAGTTCGTGACAATTTTGATTACTTACTCGATAAATATACTATGCTGGTGGTATTTGGTGAGGATTTGGGAGTAATAGGCGGAGTTAATCAAACATACGAAGGATTACAGGAGAAATATGGTGAGCGAAGAATATTTGACACGGGAATTAGGGAGACTTCCATTATTGGTAAAGGTATTGGACTGGCACTGAGAGGTTTTCGGCCAATAGCCGAGATACAATATTTTGATTACTTGTTGTATGCATTACAAACATTGAGCGATGATGTTGCTACTACTCACTGGAGAACAGCTGCAGGTCAGGTAGTTCCCTTGATTGTAAGCACAAGAGGGCATCGTCTTGAAGGTATCTGGCATTCCGGCTCACCTCTTAGTATGGTAATTAATTCTATTCGCGGAATTTATGTATGTGTACCCCGAAACTTGACCCAGGCTGCCGGATTTTATAATACCTTACTTGAAGGCCAGGACCCTGCATTGGTGATAGAACCGTTAAACGGGTATCGTCTTAAAGAGAAAAAGCCCGATAATATAGGTGAATTCAAAGTACCGCTCGGTATTCCTGAAGTTTTAAATGCTGGTAGCGATATTACTCTTGTAACTTATGGTTCTTGCGTACGGATAGCACAAGATGCTGTTAAGCAACTAAAAGAATTTAGTATATCTGTAGAATTGATTGACGTGCAAACTTTATTGCCTTTTGATATTAATGAAACAATTGTTGAATCTGTTAAAAAAACAAACAGGATATTGTTTTTCGATGAAGATGTTCCGGGTGGAGCTACTGCATATATGATGCAAAAAGTAATTGAAGAACAAGGAGCATTTAAATTTCTCGATTCACCTCCTCGAACCCTTTCTGCAATGGAACACAGACCAGCCTATAGCAGCGATGGTGATTATTTTTCAAATCCGAATGCCGAAAATGTTTTTGAAACTATTTACGAAATAATGCATGAAGTAAATCCTAAAAAATTTCCGGGATTATATTAATATCAAATTGTTTTCATATTTTTAAGTCTCAATTTTTTTGTATACA
Source organism: uncultured Bacteroidales bacterium (assembly GCA_964633305.1). Classification (GTDB taxonomy): domain Bacteria; phylum Bacteroidota; class Bacteroidia; order Bacteroidales; family UBA10428; genus CAZWGG01. Next base: position 9,073 of record CAZWGG010000124.1, on the reverse strand, counting down.
AGCATTCAATTCCAATATGAATTCTCAAACTAACGAAGAGCAAATAAAACAATTACGGCAAGTTCTAAATGAGCATAATTACAAGTACTATGTTCTTTCTTCTCCTTCGATCAGCGATTTTGAATATGACCAGTTAATGAACAAACTTATTGAGCTTGAGGCCCAGTATCCCGAATCTTATGACCCGGTTTCTCCTTCTTTACGAGTAGGCGATGACCGAAACCAGGAATTTATTCAGATCGAACATGATTACCCAATGCTTTCACTTGCTAATACATATTCAAAAGAAGAATTAACCGATTTTCATAACCGGGTAAAAAAAATAATAGATGAAGATGTTGAATATATTTGTGAATTAAAATATGATGGAACATCTATTAGTCTTACCTATGAAAAAGGAAGACTTACACGGGCATTGACAAGGGGGGATGGAGAAAAAGGAGACAATGTAATTAATAATGTAAAAACCATACGAAGTATTCCCTTGCATATCAATGGAAGCGGATATCCTGATAAATTCATTATCAGGGGAGAAATTTTTTTGCCAAGATCGGGATTTGATAAGATGAATAAAGAACGAGAAGAACTTGGTGAAACTCCTTTTGCAAATCCAAGAAATGCAGCAGCAGGAACATTAAAAATACAAAATTCATCACTGGTTGCAAAACGCCCATTAGATTGTTACTTATACAACTTACTGGGTGATGATCTTCCTTTTGATTCACATTATGAAAATCTTTTAAAAGCAAAGGAATGGGGTTTTAAAATACCTGAATATGTTGCCAAACATAAAACATTGGATGGTGTATTCGGCTTTATCAATTATTGGGAAAATGAAAGGAAGAACTTACCATTTGATATTGACGGAATAGTTATTAAAGTTAATAGTTATGCACAACAGGAAATGCTTGGATTTACCGCTAAATCTCCACGGTGGGCTATTGCTTATAAATACAAAGCAGAACAAGCGCTTACCCGTCTAATCTCTATTGATTACCAGGTTGGTAGGACCGGGGCCATAACGCCGGTTGCTAATCTCGAACCTATAAAGCTTGCCGGAACAACGGTGAAAAGGGCCTCCTTACACAATGCTGACCAGATTGAACTACTTGATATTCGAATTAACGATTATGTTTATATTGAGAAAGGCGGAGAAATTATACCAAAAGTTGTTGGTGTTGATAAGTCAAAAAGAAATCTTTTCTCACAACCTGTTCAATACATTGAGCATTGTCCGCAATGTGCTACTGAATTAATTAGAAAAGAGGGAGAAGCTAAACATTATTGTCCGAACGAAACAGGTTGTCCTCCCCAGCTAAAGGGCAAAATAGAGCATTTTGTTAGTCGTAAAGCAATGGACATAGGTATTGCCGAAGCTACTATTGAGCAGCTCTTTAATCACGGATTAATAAATAATGCTGCTGATTTGTACAGTTTAAAGAAAGAAGATTTAATAAACCTCGAACGATTTGCGGAAAAGTCAGCTGAAAACTTAATACAAAGTATTGCAAAATCCCAGGATATTCCCTTTGAAAGGGTTTTATATGCTATAGGGATACGTTATGTCGGTGAAACAGTTGCAAAGAAACTTGCCAGCCATTTTAATTCAATTGATAAATTAGCTACAGCTTCATTTGAAGAATTGATTGCTGCAGAAGAAATTGGAGAAAAAATTGCTTATAGCATTTTGAATTATTTTAAAGATGAAAAAAATTATTCATTGATATCACGTCTTAAAAAAGCGGGCGTTCAATTTGAAGCAAAAAATCAACCAACAAACAATACATCAAACAAACTTGAAGGAAAATCTTTTATTATCTCCGGTGTTTTTACAAGATTCTCCAGGGATGAGTTAAAATCATTTATTGAAAAACACGGGGGAAAAAATGTTAGTTCTATTTCTTCAAAAACAGACTACCTTATTGCGGGAGAAAAAATGGGCCCTTCAAAATTAGAGAAGGCAAAAAGATTAGATATTCCAGTTATTGGAGAAGACGATTTTTTAAAAATGATAGAATAAAACCCGGTAAAAACACCATTTAAAAAAATATTTATGGGATTAATACATGTAAATTTCTTAAAATTGCAACATGAAATTTATTGATAATACAAAGCATTTTTTTGGTATCAGGATATTAAAGAACAAGTTAAGAGGTATATCCAGGGAAACAATTGTTTGTAATATTAATGATGCAAAAAGTGTTGGTATTATTTACAATGCAACCAATCTTATGAATTTTGAGATCATTAAAGACTTTGCCAAAACATTAATGAATAAAAAGATTGAAGTTTCTGCATTAGGTTATGTTCATAGCAAAAAACTTATTGATCATTATTTATACAGAAAAGGATTTGATTTTATAACAAAAAATAATTTGAATTGGTATTACAAACCAGCTAGCAATATAGTTTCCGGGTTTATTAAAAAGCCTTTTGACATTTTAATAAATCTAAGCCTCGAAGATTATTATCCTATACAATATATCGTTGCACTTTCATCTTCTCCTTTTAAAGTGGGCAAGTATTCCGAAGAACCAAATTATATGGACTTCATGATTGATATAGAGAAGGAAAAAAAAACAATGCAAGATTTGAAAGATGAAATTGGAAAAGGGAAAGAAGTTAATGGCAGGAAACAGGAAATTGAAGATGAAATTGATAAAAAAGTGGATATTGAACTCCAGTTAAATTTTTTGATAAACCAAATAATGCACTATCTTTCTATCATTAAAAAAAAGTAACCATGTCGCAAACAGAATTTTTAGGAACAGGCGTAGCTGTCATTACCCCATTCAGAGAAGATGAAAGTATTGATTTTAAATCTATTGAAAAAATACTTGAACATATAATCAGCAATGGAGTAGAATATGTTGTTGTTCTGGGTACTACTGGCGAAAGTGTTACATTATCAAAAGACGAAAAAAAGGCAGTTGTAAATTTTGCTATTGATATTATTAACAAACGTATTCCTATTGTTGTTGGTATTGGAGGAAATAATACACAGGAGATTACAAGTTATATTCAATCTAATGATTTCAATGGTATTGATGCTATTCTCTCTGTTGCGCCATATTATAATAAACCTTCTCAAAGAGGATTATACTTACACTTTAAGTCAATAGCAACTATTAGCCCGGTTCCAGTAATACTTTATAATGTTCCGGGCAGAACTAGCTCAAACCTTAGTGCTGAAACGACCCTAAAATTAGCCAGGGAAATAAAGAATATAGTTGCAATTAAAGAAGCGTCTGGTAACATGGAACAAATCATGCAAATTATAAAAAATAAACCAAAAAGCTTTGGCGTTATATCAGGTGATGATATGCTTACCTTACCCATGATTGCTATTGGCGGTTCTGGAGTGATCTCTGTAGTTGCGAATGCATATCCACAGCAATATTCCGATATGGTTCGTTTTGCCCTGGCTGGTGACATAAAAAAAGCTAGTGAACTACATTATAAACTCATTGATATCATACAAGCTTTATTTGCAGAAGGAAGTCCTTCAGGTATTAAGGCTGCACTTGAAATACTTAACCTTGCAAAAAACAATGTTAGGCTTCCTCTTGTCCCTGTCAGCAAGGAACATTATAATAAAATGACAGCCCTTATGAAAAGCGTATAGACACTAATTTCACGAATTTTTACGAAATGTAAAGAGTATATTTTCCATGTTAAAAGAAGTTTAACTCGTGAAACTTAATTCCTGTAGTAAAATTAATTGTAACCGGAGTCGCTGAATCAAATATTATATCGGCCCTTAAGCCAATTGGCATAAATGCTGATTCAGAAAGCTTAATTTCATATCCCCCTCCAAACATTAATGAAAGGGCAGTACCGGAACCATTTGTGAATGACCTTAAATTTAACCCGGATTGAAAAAGAAGTTGTTTACTACTTATTTCAAAAACCGGCCCGAGGAAAATTGTAGAGACTTTTCCCTCTCTGTAATATCCCCCGTAACTGTAATATTCTTTCCAATAATATAACCTGTTGAATCCTGCTTCGAGCCCCAGTGCTTTGTTGAAATTAAAAGGATAGAATACCTGAAAATTTCCACCATAACAAAACCGGTTCCAGTCAATTAATGAAGCTTCCATAGCTTCTTCTACATTAACAACAGTATGACCAGCCGCACCATTAACTCCGATATTAACTTTTTGACAATAACAGTCGAAGTTGAATAAAATAATAAACGATAACAGATAAAAGTATTTCATTACAAAAAATTTTGTTTAATATACAATTTTTATAATAATATAGTAAAAATTTATGAATGGTAAGGACTCACTAAGAATAATTATTTGGATTAATATAAACTATTAAAATTAGACAATCTTTGTTGAAGAAATATTCATTATTTTTGAAATATAATGATGGAGTATTCATTAAAACTATGTATCATGAAAAAAAGTATAATCAGTATTATTATTTTATACACAAGTATCTTTATTAGTGTACAATCACAAGTTGATATTAAATTTTTCAAAAACAACCGAAGTGATGGAGGTATTTCCTACAATTTCTTTCTTGGAGATGATGCCAGTGATTTTTCAACAACAATAACAGGATTTGGCTCTGGTTTTATTTTTGATGCTTTTACCGGAAGGTATTCCTTTGACTTTATTACCGTTGGTACAGATGCAATAAATATGAGCCTTGGAATAGGATTGGCAATATCTAAATACCGTTTCTCAGAAAATATTGTTTTTGAAAAGACAGCAGATCAGGTAACTTATTCAACAGATGATAATTCTGATCACAATTATGGCTCAGGATTTTTTAGTTATGGGAAAAGCAAATTAGTATACGGTTCATTTTATATTCCCCTAAACTTAAATATAACTATAAAAGAATTATATTTTTCAGCAGGAGTATTGATTGATCAATATATAAGTGGAAAGTTAAAAAGAAAATTTAAGGAAAACGGCAAAAACCAGGTTATTGTTGTAGGGAATAATGATTTTAATGACTATTTTCTTAATAAAACAAAATATGGTTGTAATGCCTTAATTGTACATAAAAATAGCGGTTTTGGACTAGGATTTACCTATATGGTTACACCTTTTTTTGAAAAGGATAAAGGGCCGACACTTAATGAAGCACGTATTTCATTAACTTATGAATTTTCAAACTTAGCTAAGAAGAATATAGATTTTAATAAAAAAGAAGAAGTTGAATTGTAATAAGCAAAATTTTAGATTTGCTTTAGCTGACCTAATTACAAAAATCTAGAATAGTAGTGTATTTCTTATTATCAATAATTGATTTTTTTACTTTACAATTGTAATATTAATAATATTTTTTTTACCTACAACTATTACATAAGTTCCCATTGGGAGGGGATTTCCGTTATTATCCTTACCGTCCCAGTAAGCAGGAGCAGTAAACCGGTTGCGTACGATTCCGTTTCTGTCATACACAAGGGCTTCTCCAACATAAGGAATAAAATAGTCGTCGTCCTTGCCATCAGTATTTGGAGAAAAAACAGGATTATCATTTAAACATTCTTTTTTAATCGATATGGTTTGTTGAATAGTTGTTTTGCATCCTGAAGCATCTATAACGGTAAGCAGGTAGTCCCCCTCACGAAGATTATCTGTTTGTCGAGTCACTTGATTGTTAACTTGATTTAAAAGCTGATAGGTAAAGGGTAACTCACCGTTTGTCTCAAGCTTTTTAATATGAATACCTCCAGGGTTATAACAATCGGCATCAGATACTTCAAAATCAAATTCTTCTATTTGAAGGGTTTTTAGTTCAACATTAACAGTATCCATGTGCTTACAATCAAATTCATTCTCTGCGGTAATTATATATGTACCGGGTTGTGATATTATGTTTCTTTTGCCAGAAATTCCGTTTGACCAGGTAAATATATAATCACCATCGGTTTTTGGAATAAGTTCAATCTCTTGGTCTTTACAAATTTCACGACTTTTTTCAATCGTAAATACAGGTTTTGGATGAATGACGATTGTATCCGTATTGTTTTCAAGGCAATAATCACTGGAGTAATGTATTATATAAGTACCGGGATATTGATTAAAAGGGGAGATTACTCCTGAATTGACGTCAATATCAATCTCATAAGGATACGAATAATAATGAATATCTTCAACAGGTGCAGATAAAATGGGAGCAATGGGTTGCAAGTCATTTTCACATATTTCATCCTTTTCAAAATGGATTCTTACAGGTTGTGCCTCTACCTCCAATATTAAAATAGTATCTTCTTTTATTTCAACAATAAGAGATGAGGTTTTTAACAAGCAAGTTCTATTTTGCGACAAAAAAATAATTGAAAAGAGTGACATATCAAGAGGTAGGAAAGAAGATAAAGAGTCTTTTGGTATGCTAAAGATGTTTAATCCCTCAACCAGGCTTATTTCATCATTAAACAAATTCAATGATCGATTTTTGTATTTTATCATATATAAATCGCCGGGTGATGGTCCTGTCCAGTTACCATTGACCGTATCAATAGTAAAGTTGAATTTAAAAATATAATAACCTTCTGATGCTAAATACATCCCATGTAAAACCTGGTTGAAACAAATGGATTGGTATAGTAATAACAAACAGAGTATACTATATTTTAATTTTTTCACCATTTTTGAAAATATCTCGATTCATAAAATACTTTTACCACAAAAATACTAAGTCATCAAGGTTTGACTTTTTTGTTTATTATTTCCTGTGACAAATCATAACCTTAAGTTTTGTTAACATGTAGCCTATCTTCCTTTACTACAAATAAAAAGCAAAAAAGTAACCTCATACTATTGTTTTTTTTACAAATCATATTTACATATTATTTCAAGTGTATTAATATTAATTAAGCTTCTTTTTAAGGGAGTGTTATAAGATAGAACAGCTTCTAACTTTCCCTTTGCGATATTTATATTATCCATACCTAACCAAAAAGCACTGCCAAGTTTATGACGAATACTTATTCCTCCAATAAAATCAGAAACGAAACATTCAACTGTATAATCCGCATTATAGTTTAAATAGCTTGGAAAACGTATCAGAAATGAAGGTTTGATTGTTACAATACGGCTTAATTCAATTTTTTTCATTGCTGTGATATTAATGTGTCTTCGCATAACACTTATTTCCTGGTATGGTTGAAGACGCCCGTTAAAAAGCTGGTTAATTGAAAAACCAAAATAAAAACTTTCGTTATATAACCAAATTCCACTATTGGCATCAGGAATAAACTCGGATTCATCACCGGTAGATGGTGTACCTTTAACAGATATATTTAATATACCGGCATCAACTCCTCCGGAGAAGTAATAATCTTTTGATAATTTAAAATGAAAAGCATACATGGCATATACGCGGGTACGGCCAATATATTTACCCTCTCTGTCCCTATCAATTTTTAATCCTAAAACATTGTAAGGTTTAACAGGTCTTGAAATTTCTTTTAACGCGAAAATTATACTGGCAAAATATGTAGATATACCACTAAAGTTTCCTACATGGTTTCTGCTTCCAAGAGTTGTTCCAATTCTTGAATCGGCCCCAATACTTGCAGGATTAAAGAATTGATTGTAGCGCATATATTGACTGAACTGCACAGGATAGTAAGAATAGGATGACTGTCCACTAGCCCTGATTATTAATAACAGATAAAAAAATATGACTAAAATGCGCACTTCAGATTTGGTTTAGATAATTTTTTTTTTTTATCATTTATACACTGCCAAAATAAACATTTTTGTATGAAATCTAATACCACTTTTTTATATTTGATTAATAAGTATAGGTAAAAAATTTTTTTTTTATAAAAGGGGTTACTTTTTTTTAGTTTGGTTGTAGTACTTTTAAAATGTCCATTAAAAGTTATGGCATATACAGATAAAGATATAATTGAAAGCATAAAAAAAGGAAAAGATACACAAATATTGCAACATCTTTACGATAAAGTACTTCCAAAGATTAATAGATATATCTGTAAAAATTCGGGTACCGAAGACGATGCTTTTGATATATTTCAAGATGGTGTAATGATATTTTACAACTTTGTGAATAATGGGCGATATCGTGAAGAATACGAAATATCGGGTTTTCTTTATACCGTATGCAAAAATTTATGGATTAATAAGGTAAAGCATGATAAACAAGTAATGCGGATGGAAGAAAACTATGAAAACCCCGATGAAAGTGAAAATATACTGGATTTTATTATTACAAAAGAAAGGGAAGCAGAGGTAAACCTTTTGCTCTCGGAGCTGGGTGAACGATGCAGAAAACTATTGCAATATGTTTTTTATCTTCAGTTAAGCACTAAAGAAATTTGTAATAAGATGGGATTTGCTAACGAGAATACACTGAAGACCAAAAAATATAAGTGCAAACAGCGCTTGCTTGATATAATAAACAATTCAAGAAATTAATAGGAAGATGAAGAACCCCGATATATACGAGCTGATAGAAAGGTATCTTCTGAAAAGAACCATGCCGGAAGAAACTTCCCTGGTTGAAGAAAAAGTAAAAAGCGATGCGTCTTTTGCCAGGGAAGTGCAGTTACATATGGATATGCAAAAGCTCGTAACAGACTATTCATTGATCAATGTAAAGCATACCCTTTCAAAAATCAGGAAAGAAAAGCTCGTAAAAGTAAAATCAAGAAAGAACATATACCGAAATACGCTCATTATCAGTTCCATAGCAATTATATTAACAGTATCCTCCCTTTTGCTGTTGAAAAAAGAGGATAATGCAGTTAGGCCCGCTTCAGAAGCTTCCAAAGCTTCTGAAGCTTTTTCAGATACATTGTCATCAATGGAAAAGCATAATTTCAGCAAAGTTAATCCTGTTGAGGAAAGCAAACATGTAGAAACAACAACAGCTGAGGTTTCTTCAATCAATAAACAAATTGTGAATGAGGATATTATTCATTTAAGAAAAGATACAATCGAAATAAATGAATATGTACCTGTTGCTAAGAATCAAAAGCCACTAAATAATAATTCTTTAAACACTCCATCTGTTCAAACAGTTGAACCCGGAGTTATCAGCGAAAATAAAAAAGATGATTTGCCTTGTGATATTAAGGTGG